>NZ_JBEZEV010000003.1:0-193593 GCF_040649055.1 Micromonospora sp. NPDC049060 | reverse complement strand
GGTCCCCCGGGCCTTCGGGCGGCCCCGCCCCCCGGCCCCCCGCCCCCCCCCCCCCGGGGGGCCCCCCCTCGACGCTGTCCGGGCGGGATCGGGGGGTGCGGGAGAAGGGCGTCAGCCGGTCGTGGCGTCCGTCGCGGACGGGCGGCGGCCCGGGCGCCAGCCCCGGCGTCGCCCGCGGATCAGGATCGGCTTGACGGACAGCAGCAGCGCGGCGACGAGCGCGCCGACGGCGGCGGCCCAGACCGCGACGGTGCCCTGCCAGGCGAGCGGGTCCTCGGTGGAGGGCGGTGCCGGCATCGCGCCGGCCGGCGGGTCGGTACGGGTGCCGAGCACGGTCGCCACCGCCCGGTACGGGTTCACCACCCCGTGGCCGACCTCGGCGTTCTTCCCCTCGGGCGGGCTGTCGGCCGTCCGGATCAGCCGATCGGCGACCTGCTCCGGGTCGAGGTCGGGGTGGGCGGCCCGGACCAGCGCGGCCACCCCGGAGACGTACGCGGCGGCGAAGCTGGTGCCGCCCTGCGGCTCGGCGAGGAAGCCCTCGCCCCCGGGGGCCGGGCCGAGGATGTTCAGCCCGGGCGCCGCGAGGTCGACGTAGTCCCCGCTGACCGAGCTGCCCACGTGACCGCCTTCCTCGTCCACCCCGGCGACCGCGATCACTCCCGGGTAGGCGGCCGGGAACGCGGGCCTGTCCTGCTGGTTCTCCTGGCGGTTGCCGGCGGCGGCCACCACGACCACCCCCTCGTCGAGGGCGTAGCGGACGGCGTCGGCGAGATCCTGCCGGTCCAGGGTCACCAGCGACAGGTTGATCACGTCGGCGCCGTTCTGCACCGACCACCGGATCGCGTCGGCGATCTGCCCCGGCAGCCCCTCGTCGACGGTGGTCTTGGTGTCAGGCAGGACGCGTACCGGGAGGATCCTGGCCTGCGGCGCGATGCCGCTGAACGACGCGCCGGTGCCCTCCTTCCCGGCGATGATGCCGGCGACGATGGTGCCGTGGCCGGCGAGGTCGCAGCGGCCCTGCTGCTGCGGCAGGCCGTTGAAGTCCCGGCCCACCTTGACCTGGCCCTTAAGTGCGGGATGGAGGGCGGAGACGCCGGAGTCGATGACCGCCACCGTGACGCCGGCGCCCCGGGAGATCCGCCAGGCCGACGAGGGTTCGAGTCTCCTCAGCGGCCACGGCGTCTCGGCAGGGGCGGCGACCCCGGGGGGCCCGCAGCGGGGGACCGCCGCCGAGGCGGGCGACGGGGCGATGACGGCGGTGCCGAGCAGGACCGCCGCTGCTCCACCGAGGACCGCGCGGGCACCGCGCCCGCCTCGGCGGGTCGGCCCGGTCCCGCCCGGTCGGAAACTCTCGCGCACGCGGTGAGATTACCGCCGGGGGCCGGAGCGGCGTGCCGCCGCCCGGCCCCTCGTCAGGAACGCTCGGTGGCCTCGGCCGGCTCCTGGTCGTCGGCGAAGAGGGCGAGGAGGGCGCCGACCTGCCGGTCCGCTTCGGCGGGGTGCCGGAACCGCCCGGCGGGGTTGAGCGTGTACTCGTTGCGTCGGCCCACCCGGGTGCGGTTCAGGTAGCCGCCGGCCTCCAGGTCGGCGACGATCGCCTGCGCGGCCCGCTCGGTGACGCCCACCTCGCCGGCGAGGTCGCGGAGCCGGGCGGTGGGGTTGCGGGCGATGGCGAGCAGCACGTGCCCGTGGTTGGTGAGGAAGGTCCAGTTGCGGGTGCTCCCGTTCTCCCCTGTCGTCGCCATGCCCGCCATCGTATGGCCCCTGCTTCGTGTTTTCCTGCGCGCCCTCGCGGCCGACGGACGCGCGGCACCCCGACCGCCACCGCGCCGGGGCCGTCGAACACATGAAATGCATATCACGCATCCCTTGACGTATCTTGCAGTGCGTGTGACGGTGGTGGCAGCCCGCGTCCAGCGTCGGCCCGGGTGACCAGGCCGTTCACGTGAGGTAGCGAGGTGTGGGATGAGTCGTCCCGGATCGCCAGGAAGCCAACCGGGCCCGGAGCGGACGCTCCCGGCGCCGGCCACGGGCGGGGCCCCGGCCGACGTCGGCACCGCGATCGCCGTCCCCGCGAGTCCCGAGCAGGCGCTCGCCGAGCTGCACGCCGGCAACCGGCGGTTCGTGACCGGCGCCCCGCGCCACCCCAACCAGGACGCCGGGCACCGCGCCGCGGTCGCCGACGGGCAGCACCCCTTCGCGGTGATCGTCGGTTGCTCCGACTCCCGGCTCGCCGCCGAGATCATCTTCGACCGCGGCCTCGGTGACCTCTTCGTGGTCCGCACCGCCGGGCACACCATCGGTCCCGAGGTGCTGGGCAGCGTGGAGTACGCCGTCACGGTCCTGGGCACGCCGCTGGTGGTGGTGCTCGGTCACGACTCCTGCGGGGCCGTCCAGGCGGCTCGTGCGGCGGACGCCACCGGCACCCCGCCGGTCGGGCACCTGTGCGCCGTGGTGGACGCCGTGGTGCCCAGCCTGCGCCGGGCCGCAGCCGAGGGCGTGCACGACATCGACGGCATCGTCGACATCCACATCGCGCACACCGTCGAGGCGATGCTGGGCCGCTCCGCCGTCCTCGCCGCGGAGGTGGCCGCCGGCCGCTGCGGGGTGGTCGGCATGTCGTACCGGCTGACCGCCGGCGAGGTGCGGACGGTGGCCGAGGTGCCCGCCCGTACGGCCGACGCGCCGGAGGCGGCGGCCAGCGCCGCGCTCGCCTGACTCCGCCCGCCCGGCAGGTCGTCGCGGCGGGCCCGCACGACGACAGAGGGCCGCTCCCGCGTCCGGCGGGGCGGCCCTCTGTGTACGTGTGTCCCGGCTAGAGCAGTGACACGTGGACGTGGTCGGTGTGGTTCGACGGGCCGCTGTAGGAACTCCAGCCCGTCGCCGGGAACCAGATCTGTCTGTTCCAGATCACGTAGTAGATGCCGAGCCGGTCGGCGTTGCGGACCAGGAACGCGGTCAGGTTGTTGCCATACATGTAGGTGTCGTCGTTGTGCCAGGGGGAGAAGCCGCTCTTCTGCAGCGACCAGTCGCAGGCCCGGCCCTTCGGGTGCTCGTACGGCCCGCCGGGGCGGTAACAGCCGACGAACCGGTTGAAGCCGACCCGCTTGACCTCCTTGTACATGTGCAGGGTGCGCGCGGTGATGCGGCCGGAGGTGGTGGGGTCGTCCTCGGTGGGTGACAGCGGCGTCCAGTCGCCGTCGGCCGTCCGTCCCGGCGCGATCTTCGCCACCGGCGAGGTGGCGACCACCTTGCCACTGGTCAGCCCTCTGCCGCCGACCAGCGCGAGCGCCTTCTCCGCCTCCCGCTTGCCGCGCGCCATCTCGTTCGTCAGCTTCTGCTGTTCGCGGACCTCGGTGTCGAGCGCCAGCTTGGCCTGCTCGGCGCGGTCCTTGATCGCGTTCACCTCGGCGAGCTTCTTGGAGTTGACCAGGTTGAGCTCGTCGAGGGCGGCGGCGCGCTTGACGAACGAGTCGGGGCTGGCGGTGTCCAGCAGCATGGACACCGCGCCGATCCGCCCGGTGCGGTAGGACTGGGCGGCGATCTGGCTGACCTGGGGAGCCAGCGCGTTCAGTTCGGCCTGCGCCCGGGAGACCTCCAGGGCCAGTTCGAGCTGGCGCTTCTTCGACTTCGCCAACTTCGCCTTGGCCTGCACGTAGGACCGGTTCCGGGCCTCGATGAGGTCGTCGAGCAGCTTGGGCTCGTCGTCCCCGTGCCCGGAGGGCTTGGGCGGGGTGGGCGCGGCCGCCGCCGGGAGAGGCCCGGCGAAGACCGCCAGAGCGGCGAGTACGGCCACCACGGGCGTCAACCAGCGGCGTAGGGGTGCCGTCACAGTTTTCCCTTCCGTCGACCGCCGACCGGGTTAGCTGACGGGTTCGGGGCGGAAGTGGCCCCTACCGCTGTCGCGGATTCACCCCACGTACCTGGGTCCCCGGTTCGCCTCGCGGCGATTGGGCGGCGGCACCGCAGGCGCCGCTGCGCGCCTTCGGCGGTGACCGGCAGCGAGGTTACCCGAGAACGCTCCCGGGGATCTACGTCCCTAAGCCGACTAAATGCGTTATTTCGTAATGGCGGACGGTGACCAGTGACGCGTTTATCAGGCTGAACGTCCTGTTCGGTCACGCTGAGGAGCGTCACCATGCGGTGTCCGTACTTCTGCGCCCGTCGGGCCATCCGGCGGGAGCGGCGGACGGCGTGTCCCCACGCGGCCCGCTGAGGGCCTCCAGCGCCTCGGACCGGTCGGTCGCCGGACGGGGCGTCGGCGCGGTCGCGGGCGCGGCGCGGTCGGTGGCGTCCCCGCCGCGTCGGCCGGCCGTGGTCACCAGGGCCGCCAGCGCGGTGGTCAGCGGCACGGCGGCGATCAGGCCCAGGGTGGCGACCGCGCTGCGGACGATCTCCTGGGCGAGGAACTCGCTGGTGAGAAGTTGGGTCACCGCCCGCGAGTCGGCGGTCAGCAGGAGCAGCACCGGCAGCGAGGCGCCCGCGTACGCCAGCACGATGGTGTTCACCGTCGAGGCGATGTGTGCCCGGCCGACCCGGGTCGCCGCCCGGTAGAGCTGCCCTCGGGACAGCCCGGGGTTGGCGTGCGCCAGCTCGGTGACCGTGGCGGCCTGGGTCACCGTGACGTCGTCCAGCACGCCGAGGGAGCCGATGATGATCCCGGCCAGCAGCAGCCCGTGCAGGTCGACGTCGGCCTGGTACATCGACAGCGTGGTGGCGTCCTCGGAGCCGAACCCGGTCAGGTGGGTCGCGGCGGTGGCGATCGTGCCGAGGACACCGGTCAGCACCAGGCTGCCCAGCGTGCCGAGCACGGCGACCGAGGTCTGCGCGGTCACGCCGTGGGTCAGGTAGAGCACCACGAACATGATCAGAGCGGCGCCGACGACCGCGACCAGCAGGGGCGGGTTCCCGGCGCTGATGCCCGGCAGCACGAAGGTCAGCAGGATGGCGAAGCTCGCTGCCAGCCCGCCCAGCGCGGCCAGCCCGCGCCACCGCCCGAAGGCGACGATGGCGGCCGCGAAGAGCGCCACCAGCCAGACCAGCGGCTTGCCGCGCTGGTGCTCGGCGATGTTGTAGGTGCTGGCCGTGGGGTCGGCGGGGTCGGTGAGCTCGACCAGGATGATCTCGTCGTCCACGGCGACGGTCGGCGCACCGGGCCCGGCCGGGATCGGCGTCTGGATCTGCTGGCCGGCGTCGGGGCCGTCCTGCACCCGTACGGTGACCGTGCCGCAGGGGCCCTGTGGCGCGTCGGGGCTCCCCTCCGGGGCCTCCGGGGCGGGCGGGCACGGCTCCGTCACCACCCGGGTCACCGTGCCGTGGTAGCGGGGTGCGTCGGTGCCGGTCGCCGGGTCGGGCGCGTCCCACGGCCACAGCACCAGGGCGGCGATCAGCGTGGCGACGAAGAGGGGCACCACCGTCGCGACGAGGATCCGCCGCACCCTCGGCGGGGCGGACGGAGCGGGACGGGTGTGGTCGGCGCCCAACGTGAGTCTCCCAACGAGTCCAGGGCGGGGTACGGGCCGGCGGGCCGGTCGGTTCAGCGTCGCCACGGGTGCGGGGGCGGGAACCGCCTCCACGTGGCACTGTGGTCACGTGCCGTGGCCGTCGGCTCCCGTCCGGCGACGGGCGGTCGGCGCCATCGCCCGGCGGAGGGCGCGGCGCGGGTGGTGCGGAGTCCGGAGGGCCACCGGCCGAATGGTAGCCACCCCGGCATCGGGGCGCAGGTCGTGCTGGTGGTGTCGCGGCGCGGACCTTCGCCACGCCCGCCCGGCACGCCCACGCGCGGGACCTGCGCGCGCCCGGCCGCCCATGTTTCGGCTGCCCACGCGCGGGACCCATACGTGCCCGACCGGCCCACCTGCGCCGTTGACGCGCGGGAACCAGTGCCGGCCCGCACACGTGCGGGGGCCGGCCGTGGGTGGTGCCCCTGCGGCACGGGCCGACGCGCTAGCGTGAGGGACGTGCGGACGACGGTGACGGCGGCGCGTGGCGCGCGGCTCCTGCTGCTCGTCGGCACGCTGCTCGGGCTGGCCGCGATGCACACGATCGGCCACGACTCGCACCAGACGGGTCATCCCGCGAACCCATCGGCGCACGCCGCCGCCGCGCCCGGCCCGCACGCCGCCGCGCCCGGCCCGCACGCCGCCGCCGCGCCCGCGCCCGTTCCGGACGCCGCTCCCGCGCCGGCCCGGCACGCCGCCGCCCGGGTGCCCGTCGTCTCCGCCAGGCACGCCGCTGTGGTGTCCGCCGCGCATGCCGCTCTCGCGCTCGTGCCGCCCCCGCGGGACGTCAGCGCCCCGCACGCCGCCGGGCCGGCCCTCCAGACCGTCGTGGGCTGTCCCGGGGGCTGCGACTCCGAGGAACTCCTGCCCGCTGGCGGCCGCACGGGTGGAGGGCTGCCCGGGTGGGGCGTGTGCCTGGCGGTGCTGGGCGCGTTCACGGCCGCGCTGCTGCTGGCGGCGCTGCTGTCGGTCCGCGTACGCGCCGTCAACTCGACCGGGGGCGGTCCGGTCGGCGCCTTCCCGCCGCCCCGGGCCCCGCCGCCCCGGCCGGTCGGTCTGCGGCTCGCCACGGTCTCGGTGCTGCGCAGGTAGGACGCGTTCGACGCGGTGCGGTTGCACGCCGTTCCGCGTCCCCGTCATGCCGCGTACGTTCCGACACCGAAAGGTTCCACCATGACCACTCGTGCCCTCGCGCGCCGTGCCGCCCTGGCCGGCGTCGCCGTCACCACCGCCCTCGCCCTCGCCGCCTGCGGCGGCGACGACCACTCGCCGCCGGGGGCGGGGCACGGCACCCCCGGCACCGGCGGGCCGGCCGCCACCGCCACCGCCACCGGTTCGGCCGCGTTCGGCGATGCGGACGTGATGTTCGCCCAGATGATGATTCCGCACCACCAGCAGGCGGTGGAGATGGCCGAACTGGCGCCGACGCGGGCGGCGGATCCGGAGGTCAAGCGGCTCGCCACGGAGATCAAGGCCGCCCAGGGACCCGAGATCGCCACGATGAGCGGTTGGTTGGCGGCCTGGGGGCGGCCGGTGCCGTCGCCGGGCGGCATGCCGCACATGGACCACGGCATGCCCGGCATGATGTCCGACGCCGACATGGCGAAGCTGGCGGCTGCCACCGGCCGGGAGTTCGACCGGCAGTTCCTGACCATGATGATCGCCCACCACGAGGGCGCGATCACCATGGCCCGCGACGAGCTGGCTCGGGGCGTGAACGCGGAGGCCAAGGCATTGGCCCAGCAGATCGTCAGCACCCAGCAGGCGGAGATCGACACGATGCGCAAGATCCTCGGCCGGTTCTGAGCCGCCCGCCCCGGCGTCCCCGCCCGGGGGCGCCGGGGCACCGTGGCCGTACCGCCCCGGGGGCGCCGGGGCACCGCCACCGGATCCGGCCGGGAGGGGCCCGGCGCGCGGAACCGGTGCGCCGACGGACGAAGGAGCCTGCCGGTGGTCAGCCGCGCTTCATCAGGCGGCCGACGGCGGCCATCATCTCGGTGGCCATCTCGTCGGCGCGGCCCTCGGCCGCGCCCTCGCGCATGCAGTGCCGGGCGTGCCCGTCGAGCAGGCCCAGCGCGACCTTGTCCAGGGCGGCCTGGATCGCGGAGATCTGGGTGAGCACGTCGATGCAGTAGCGATCCTCGTCGACCATCTTCTCGATGCCACGGACCTGCCCCTCGACGCGGCGCAGCCGCGCGAGCAGCTGATCCTTGGTGGCGGTGTAACCCCTGGTCGGGGTGGGCGTCGGTGTGGTCATGGGGTCGAGGATACCGTACCCCTCGGGGGTATGGTACGTTCGCTTCCAGCCGGGATACCCCCACCGGGTACCGGTACGCGGCACAGGCACCGGTCCGCCTCCGATTTACCCCTGGGGGGTATAGGCTGGAGGCGGCGAGAGGAGAGTTCCATGATCACCACGACGTACCAGGTGCAGGGCATGACCTGCGGGCACTGCGCCACCGCGGTCAGCACCGAGGTCGGCGCGATCCCGGGCGTCAGCGACGTCCAGGTCGACGTCGCCGCCGGTCAGGTCACCGTCACCAGTGAAGGTCCGTTGGAAACCGACACCGTGCGGTCCGCCGTCGACGAGGCCGGCTACGACCTCGTCGGCGCCTGACGGCGGGCACGGGGGAAACGAGGCACACCATGAACACGGCGACGAAGCTGAGCGGTTTCGCCCTCGGCCTCGCGGTGGTGTTCGGCGCGACGTACGGGGTCGGTCGGGTGGCCGACCCCGTGGCGCCGCCCGCCGAAGCCCCGCACGACGCCACCGGGGGGCACGGCGACGGCGGCGAGGACGGACACGGGGGCGACAACGGCGCGGCGGCACACCTGCCCGGCGGCCTGCTCGTCTCCGACCGCGGCTACACCCTGCGCCCGGTGGACGCCCCGGCCGGGCAGTTCGCCTTCCAGGTCACCGGTCCGGACGGCCGGGCGGTGACCGCGTACGACGTGGCGCACGACAAGCGCATGCACCTGATCGTGGCCCGCCGCGACCTCTCCGGCTTCCGGCACGTGCACCCCGAGATGGCGCCGGACGGCACCTGGCGGGTCGACTCGCCGCTCGCCGGGCCCGGCGTCTGGCGGGCGTTCGCCGACTTCACCCCGACCGGGGGCGAGGCGCTGACGCTCGGCGTCGACGTGACCGTCCCCGGCGCGCTGACCGGGCGGCCCCTGCCCGCGCCGGCGACCAGCACCACGGTCGACGGCTACACCGTCACGCTGACCGGCGCACCGGAGCCCGGCCGCACCGCCGAGCTGACCCTGACCGTGAGCCGCGCCGGCGCGCCGGTCACCGACCTGGAGCCCTACCTGGGCGCGTACGGCCACCTGGTGGCGCTGCGCCAGGGCGACCTGGCGTACCTGCACGTGCACCCGCACGGCGAGCCGGGCGACGGACGGACGCGGCCCGGCCCCGAGGTGAGCTTCTCGGCGGAGATGCCGTCGGCCGGGGCCTACCGCCTCTACCTGGACTTCAAGCACGGCGGCGTGGTGCGTACCGCCGAGTTCACCGTCGTCGCCGGCAGCCCGACCGCGCCGGGTGTCCCGGCGACGACCAGCTCCCCGACGGCGGGCACGCCCGCCGCCACGAGCTCCCCGACCGCTGGCGCCGACCATGGCGTCCCCGGTCACGGGCACGACTGACGGGAAGCATGATGACCACCAAGCCCTTGCTGACGGCGCCGAACCAGATCGAGCTGGCGATCGGCGGGATGACCTGCGCCTCCTGCGCGGCCCGGATCGAGAAGAAGCTGAACCGGATGGACGGGGTGACCGCCACCGTCAACTACGCCACGGAGAAGGCCACCGTCCGGTACGCCGACGAGGTCACCCCGGACGAGCTGATCGCCACGGTGGAGAAGACCGGCTACACGGCGGCCCTGCCGCCCCCACCCAAGCCCGCCGGCGGCGAACCGGCCGCCGAGCCGGTGGACGAGCTGCGCGGCCTGCGTACCCGGCTGTGGGTCTCGGCCGTGCTCACCGTGCCGGTGATCGTGCTGGCGATGGTGCCCGCCTGGCAGTTCGACTTCTGGCAGTGGCTGTCGCTCACCCTGGCCGCCCCGGTCGTGGCCTACGGCGGGCTGCCCTTCCACCGGGCGGCCTGGATCAACCTGCGGCACGGCGCGGCGACCATGGACACCCTGGTCTCGCTCGGCACCCTGGCGGCGTTCGGCTGGTCGGTCTGGGCGCTCTTCCTCGGCACCGCCGGGACGCCGGGGATGACCCACCCGTTCAGCCTCGCCATCAACCGCTCCGACGGCGCCGGCAACATCTACCTGGAGGCGGCGGCCGGGGTGACCGTGTTCATCCTCGCCGGCCGCTACTTCGAGGCGCGGGCGAAGCGGACCGCCGGCGCGGCCCTGCGGGCCCTGCTCGAACTCGGCGCCAAGGACGTCGCCGTGCTGCGCGGCGGCACGGAGACCCGGATCCCGGTGGACCAGCTCGTGGTGGGGGACCGGTTCGTGGTGCGGCCCGGTGAGAAGATCGCCACGGACGGCGTGGTCGACGAGGGCACCTCGGCGGTCGACGCCAGCATGCTCACCGGCGAGTCCGTCCCGGTCGAGGTCGGCCCGGGCGAGCCCGTGGTCGGCGCGACCGTCAACGCGGGCGGCCGGCTGGTGGTCACCGCCACCCGCATCGGCGGCGACACCCAACTGGCCCAGATGGCCCGGCTGGTCGAGCAGGCACAGACCGGCAAGGCGGCGGTGCAGCGGCTGGCCGACCGCATCTCCGGCGTCTTCGTGCCGATCGTGATCGCCCTCGCGGTGGGCACCCTCGGCTGGTGGCTCGGCAACGGGTCGGGCGGCACCGCCGCGTTCACCGCCGCCGTGGCGGTGCTGATCATCGCCTGCCCGTGCGCCCTCGGGCTGGCCACGCCGACCGCCCTGCTGGTCGGCACCGGCCGGGGCGCGCAGCTCGGCGTCCTGATCAAGGGGCCGGAGGTGCTGGAGTCCACGAAGCAGGTGGACACGGTCGTGCTGGACAAGACCGGCACCGTCACCACCGGCCGGATGACGCTTGTGGACGTGGTCCCGGCGGCCGGCGAGGAGCGCGCGGAGCTGCTGCGGCTCGCCGGGGCGTTGGAGTCGGCGTCCGAGCACCCGATCGCCCGGGCCGTCGCCGCCGCGGTGGCCGAGGCGGGCGTGCTGCCGCCGGTGACCGGGTTCGCCAACGCCGAGGGGCTCGGCGTGAGCGGGACGGTCGACGGCCGGGAGGTGCTCATCGGTCGGCCCCGAATGCTGCGCGAGCACGGCCTCGACGTACCGGAGGAGGTCGCGCGGGCGGCGGCCACGGCGGAGGCCCAGGGGCGGACGGCGGTGCTGGTTGGCTGGGACGGCCGGGCCCGCGGGGTCCTCGCGGTGGCCGACGTGGTCCGACCGACGAGCCGGGCGGCGATCGCACAGCTGCGCGCGCTCGGCCTGACGCCGGTGCTGCTGACCGGCGACAACACCACCGTCGCCCGTGCCGTGGCCGCCGAGTTGGGCATCGACGAGGTGGTCGCCGAGGTGCTGCCGGCCGACAAGGTCGACGTCGTGCGGCGGCTCCAGGACGAGGGGCGGGTGGTGGCGATGGTGGGCGACGGGGTCAACGACGCCGCCGCGCTGGCCCAGGCCGACCTCGGCCTGGCGATGGGCACCGGCACGGACGTGGCGATCGAGGCGTCCGACCTGACCCTGGTCCGGGGTGACCTGATGGCCGCCGTGGACGCGATCCGGCTCGCCCGGCGCACCCTCGGCATCATCAAGGGCAACCTGTTCTGGGCCTTCGCCTACAACGTGGCGGCCCTGCCGCTGGCCGCCGCCGGCCTGCTGAACCCGATGATCGCCGGCGCCGCGATGGCCTTCTCCTCGGTCTTCGTGGTCGCCAACAGCCTCCGGCTGCGGGGCTTCCGCCCGGTCTCCTGACCCTCGGCACCGATCGTGGCGGGCCCGGCGGCCTGCCGGCTGGCGGCGGTGGGTGACCGGACGGTTGGACGGTGGCGGTGCGGGGTATTCGAGGGGCGTACCGGCACCGCCAATCCGGAGGTTGACATGGGTTTCGAAGACAAGATCAACAACACGACCGAGGACGCGGCCGGCAAGCTGAAGGAAGGCGCCGGCCGGGCCACCGACAACGAGCGGCTCGAGGCCGAGGGGCGCAACGACCAGGCCAGCGCCAAGCTCAAGCAGGCCGGCGAGAAGATCAAGGACGCCTTCAAGAGCTGACCCGCGTACGCGCCCTCCGCCGGAACCGGTCTCCAACCGAGCCGGCGGAGGGCGTACTGGCGCGTCCGGCGGACGTTTCCCCCGGCAGGCGCCACTCGTTGGCAGGTCGACGTCCCGCCGCCCGGCGCCGGCCGCACCCGTGCCGTCAGCCCCGGGAAGGCCGAGACCCCGAACGGGAGGTCCCGTGTCCCGATCCGTCGTCTACGCGCGCCGCGCCGCCGCCACGGTGGCGCTCGGGGTGCTGGCCGTGGGATGCCAGGACACCGCGCGGGAGGAGACCGCCCGGCCCGGCGCGGCCCCGCCGAGCCCGACGGCCCCGGCGAGCGCCGCCCCGAGTCCCTCCCCGGTCGCCACGACCGCCGCCAACACCGTCGAGGTCTGCCGCGAGGTCGACAAGCTCATCCTCGCCGGCAGCCGGAGGATCGCCACCGACTCGGCGGCCTCGGTCACCCGTGACCTGACCGGTGAGCAGGTCGCCGACCAGCTCCGGCGCAACCTGGCGGGGCTGGCGGACGACGTACGCGCGCAGGCCCGCCGCGCCGCCGACCCGGAGATCCGCGCCCTGATCCAGGACACCGCCGACCGGATCGACGCCGGTTCCCGGGCGTCCCGGCCGGCCGCCTGGATGGACTCCACCTTCACCGCGATCCCACCGAAGCTGACCCGCGAGTGCCGCGCCTGAGGCCGACGGGCACGTCGCTCGGCGTCGTCGCCGCCTGACCCGGGACTCCGGCCGGCATGCACCCCCGTGCCGCATGCCGGCCGGCGTCCTTCAACGCGGCTCGCGCAGCCGCCGGGACTCGTCGGTCCCCGTCAGCCGGGCGGCCCGCAACTCCAGGTAGCGCTGCTCCGGCAGGCTCGTCGTCCCCCGTGCCGCAGCCAGGTACGCCGCCCGCGCCCGCTCCGGTTCGCCGGCCAGCTCCAGCAGGTGGGCGCGGACGGCGGCGAGCCGGTGGTGCCCGGCCGTGCGGTCGTCGTCGTCGAGCGGGGCGAGCAGGGCCAGGCCGGCGCGGGGACCGTCCACCATGGCCACCGCGACGGCCTGGTTCAGGGTGACCATCGGGCTCGGGGCGGTCCGGGCGAGCAGCCGGTAGAGCGCCAGGATCTGTCGCCAGTCGGTGCGCCCGGCGGACGGGGCCTCGGCGTGCACGGCGGCGATCGCCGCCTGGAGCTGGTACGGGCCGGGCGGTGACCAGGTCAACGCCTCGGTGACCAGCGCGGTCCCCTCGCCGATGGCCTCGTGGTCCCAGCGGTCGCGGTCCTGCTCGGCGAGCGGGACCAGCTCCCCGGCGGGCCCGGTGCGGGCGGCCCGGTGCGCGTCGGTGAGCAGCATCAACGCCAGCAGCCCGGTCACCTCGCCGTCGCCCGGGAGCAGCCGGTGCACCAGCCGGGCCAGCCGGATCGCCTCGGTGGTCAGGTCGGCCCGGTGCAGGTCCGGCCCGCTCGACGCCGTGTACCCCTCGTTGAAGATCAGGTAGAGCACCTGGAGCACAGCCCGCAGCCGCTCGTCCCGGTCCCCGGGAGCGGGCATCGTGAACCGCGCCCCGGCGGCCTCGATCCGCTGCTTGGCCCGGCGGATGCGCTGGCTCATCGTCGCCTCGGGCACGAGGTACGCCCTCGCGATCTGCGCGGTGGTGAGGCCGCCGACCGCCCGTAGCGTCAGCGCGACCTGAGCCGACCGGGCCAGCGCCGGATGGCAGCAGAGGAACAGCAGGGCCAGCGTGTCGTCCCCCGCCGGTGGCTGTTCGTCGGCGGCCGGCGCGACCGTCGCGTACGCCGGCTCGCGGGCGGCCAGCGCGGCCTCCCGGTTGCGCCGGGCGCGCTCGCTGCGCCACTCGTCGGTCAGCCGGCGCGTGGCGACGGTGAGCAACCAGGCCCGGGGGTTGGCCGGCACGCCCTGTCGCGGCCACTGCACGGCGGCGGCGAGCAGCGCCTCCTGCACGGCGTCCTCGGCGGCGTCGAACTGGCCGTGCCGGCGGACGAGTAGGCCGAGGACCTGCGGCGCCAGGTCGCGCAGCAGGTCCTCCAGGTGGCCTGCGCTCACATTTCCGTCCCGGCCTCGTCCATGATCGCCCGCACCTCCAGTACGCCGAAGCCCCGCCGCACGTCCGGCCAGCTGGCGGCGATCTCGGCGGCCCGCTCGGGGCTGTCGCAGTCGACCATCAGGTAGCCGGCGAACTGTTCCTTGCTCTCCATGTACGGCCCGTCGGTCACCTCCGGCCGGTCACCGGCCAGCCGGACCGTACGCGCCTGCGACGGGTCGGCCAGGGCCTGGCCGCCGAGGAACTCGCCCGACTCGGTCAGTTCCCGCATGAGCTCGTCGACCTCGCCGAAGAGCGCGCTGCGCTCCTGCTCCGACAACCCGTCGACGAACCCCGGGCGGTTCCAGATCAGCAGCATGTACTTCATCGGGTGCTCCTCGTTCCGTCGGGTCGCGCCCATGGTGGCGCGTCTCCGGTGAGGGGTCGGAGCAGACTCGCCGGTTCCGACAGCCGGCGGTACGGAATCTCAGCGCCGGCCGCGTACCTGGCGCTTCGGGGCGGGGCCGGCGCCGAGCGAGGCGCGGTCGGCGGCGGAGGTGCCCGACGACCAGCCCTCGGCGTCGCGCACCGTGAGCCGCCCCCGGACGACGCCGGGGAAGAGCGTGTCGAGGCGTTCGCGTACCGCCTCGGCGCGGGTGGCGAGCACCGGCAGCAGCCGTTCCGGCCCGGCCTGTGCCGTCGCCTCCCGGTCGGCCGCGTCGGTGGCGGCCCGCAGCCGCTCGCCGATCCGCAGCGCGAAGGCGTTGAGGAAGGACTCGTCGTAGTCCCGGGTCCGCCGGCCGGTGCTCCTGGCCCGCCGTTCGCCCCGGCCGCGCAGCATCGCGGTGGTGGCCTGCACCAGTAGCGAGGTGTAGAGCAGCTCGACCGCCTCCAGGTCGGCCGGCCAGCCCAGCACCGTGGTGAAGCCGAGGTCGTCGGACCAGACGGCCTCGCAGCGGTTCGCCGCCGCCACCTCCTGCGCCAGCAGCGCCTTCGCGCCCGCGTACGGGGGCTCGGTGCCGAGGCGCATTCCGCCGGGCCGGTCGGCGGGCTCGGCGACGCCCGCCAGCAGCGCCTGGTCGATGCTGTGCCGGGCGATCAGCTCCTGGGCCTTGCCGGTCAGCGCCTCCGCCTCGGCCGGGTAGGTGGTCGACTCCGCCTTGGCCAGCAGCGCCCGCACCCGGTCGAGCATCCGGGACCCGCTGCCCGACCCGCCGCGCGCGACGGCCGTCCCGGGCGCGCCGGGCGGCGGGCGCAGCACGGCGATCGGCGGGAGCCCCTCGAGCAGGGCCAGCGCGTCGACCGCCGCCCGCAGCGCGGTGAACCGGTCGCACCCGGCGCGGGCGGACCAGGCGGCCAGGTGGCCCTCGTCGGCGTCCCACCACACCCCGGCGCCCAGGTCGCGCAGCTGGTCGTCCCACCACGGCGGCACCGGGTCGGCCAGCTCGCGGCGCTGCGCGGCGAGCGCGTCGGCGACCAGCCCGGCCGCCCGGGGGTCGAGCCGGCGGGCGGCGAGCCGGCCGAGGTCCACCGGCTGCCAGCCGCGCTGGGCCAGCCGCCCCACGCCCCGCGCCAGGCGGCGCAGGAGCGCGGCGTCCACCGCCGCCGCGCCGTCCGCGGCGCCCGTCCCGATCATCAGCCGGTCCAGCTGCCGCTCCGCGAGGCGTACGTCGGTGCCGCGTACCGCCGCGAGCGCGTCGTTGACCAGTTCCTCGGCGTCCGGCACGGCCGTGTCCTCCTGGGGTCTGCTTCTTCCGCGCCGGGAAACGATCGTCGCCCGCCCGCCGAAGGTACCGCCGGGCCCGCGCGCCGTCCGCCGGTCGTGACCCGTGCCACCGGAAGACCGCGGCACTGTCGTCCCGTCGGCGGGGAACTTCCGCATGGTTCGGCCGGTCCCGGGTAGTTCGGGGGTGGCGAGCGATGCGAGGTGGTGGGATGGCGGGACCGTGGTTGCCGGGCGACGGCTCCGGCGCACCTGATCTTCGCCGGTCGGTCCTCGCCGCCGCGGTGATCGGGGTGGCGGTGATGGCCGCCGTCGACGAGATCGTCTTCCACCAGATCCTCGGCTGGCACCACTTCTACGACCGGTCCACCCTCTCCGTCGGGCTGCTCTCCGACGGGCTGCTGCACTCGGCCGAGCTGCTCGCCCTGGTCGGCGGCTTCTTCTGGTTCGCCGACCTGCGCCGCCGGGGCGCCCTGGTGCCCCGGGCCGCCTGGGGCGGGTTCCTGCTCGGCGCGGGGGCGTTCCAGCTCTTCGACGGGATCGTCGACCACAAGGTGCTGCGGCTGCACCAGATCCGCTACGGGGTGCACCTGCTCCCGTACGACGTGGTGTGGAACGTGGCGGCGGTCGCGCTGCTGCTGCTCGGCGCGTGGGTGACCTGGCGGGTGCGGTCCCGCTCAGGCCGCGACGCCCGGTGACGGCGCTCGCGCACACCGGTGCCGCCGCGGGGCCCGCCCCGCTGCCGCTCGCGGCGGTCGCGTTGCTCGCCGCCGGCTACCTGCTGGCCGTGTCCCGGGACCGGCGCGGCTGGCGTCGCCGGCGTACGGTCGCCTGGCTGGCCGGCTGCGCGGTGCTCGCGGTCGCCCTCGGCCCGCTGGCGGGTGGGCCCGGCGACCCGCGCGTGCACATGGCGCAGCACCTGCTGCTGGGCATGGTCGCGCCGCTCGCGCTGGCCCTCGGCGCGCCGGTGACCCTGCTGCTGCGGGTCGTGCCGCCGGTGGCCGGCCGCCGGGTGGGCCGGTTCCTGCGGGCCCGGCCGGTGCACGTGCTCGCCCATCCGGTGACGGCGGCGCTGCTCACCACCGGCGGGCTGGCGCTGGTGCTGCTCACGCCGCTGTACGCGGCGGCCGAGCGGAACCCCGTGCTGCACCACGCCCTGCACGTGCACTACGTGGCCGCCGGCTACCTGTTCGCCTGGTCGGTGGCCGGCCCGGACCCGGCGCCGCGCCGGCCGGGCCCGGCGGTGCGGGTTGGCGCTCTGCTCGCGGCGGGGGCCGGGCACGCCGTGCTGGCGAAGTACCTCTACGCGCACGCGGCCACCCTGCCGCCCGGGCTGCCCGAGCGGGATGTCGACGCGCTGCGCGCGGCGGCCCGGTTGATGTACTACGGCGGCGACATCGCCGAACTGCTGCTCGCCACCGCCCTCTTTGCGGCCTGGTACCGCCGGCGCCGGCCCCGCCGGCCGGCACCCTCCGCCGGCGCGGGCCCGCCCGGCGACGAGGCCGTCCCGGTCAGCCGGTGTACGCCTTCCCGGCCGTCAGCCGGAGCGTGAACCCGGCGTCGTCGCGCTGCCAGGTCACGTGGTTGCAGGACTGGTAGGTGATCCAGAGGCCGAGCCCGCCGGGGGCGTCGTCGGACACGGGGAGCAGCCCGCAGAACGGGTCGCCCGGCCCGTCGCCGCCGTCGTTGACCGTCGCCACGATGCGGTCGTCGCCGGCCCAGACGCGCAGTCGGACCGGCGGCTTGCCGTGGCGCAGCGCGTTGGTGACGATCTCGCTCACCGCGACGACCAGATCCTCCACGTCGTCGACCGGCACCTGGCCCTGGTCGGCCTTGTGCACGGCGGCGCGCGCCTCGGCCGCCGTCGGGTCCGTCAGCTCCACGGCCGGCGGCTGGGCCTGGAGGGGGTCGGGCACGACCCGGCGGCTCTGCCGCAGGTATTCCCTCGGCGGCGTCCAGGTCGGGCTGGGCACGTGCCGCCCGTCGGGGGTGGCGAACCGGGGGTGCGTCCGGGCCACGTCCGCCAGCACCTCCGGCGGCGTGATCCGGTTGTCGTACGCGCACATGCTCCACAGCGGGAAGTCGTCGTACGCGTGGTTTATCGCCGACTCGTAGCGGGCCCACCAGTCCCAGGTCGCGCCGAACGAGACCGAGGGCACCTCACCGATGATCCGGATCTGCCCGGCGCCTGCGGCCACCTGCGCGGCGAGGAGTTGGCGGTAGGAACGGATGGCGGCGGCGGGCCGGGCGTAGACGTCGCCGCCGGGCAGGAACTCGACCCCGGAACCGGCCGGCAGCGCCGAGCGGACCAGCCCGCCGGTGCGCTCGCCCAGGGCCACGAACGTCGGCTCGCCCGCCTCGACGCCGCCGAGCAGGAACGGCACCGCCACGGCGAGCAGTTCGTCGTCGGAGTCGTAGCGCACGGCCTCGTGGTAGTAGCCGTGGTGCTGCGCGGCCGCACCCGTCCTCATGGCGTGACCTCCACCCGCACGCCGGGCAGGTCCAGCAGCTCCACCAGGCGGGCCGCGGCCGTGCGGGGGGTGCGCAGCACGGCGGTCGCGCCGCGGCGGTGCGCGTACTCGGCCAGGTGGGTCAGGGCGCGGTGGTCGACGAAACGCAGGTCGGCCGCCGACAGCACCAGCTCGCCGTCGGTGGGCCGCAGGTCGGCGCGGTCCAGGGCGGTGCGGAACAGGTCGTGGTTCGACATGTCCAGCTCGCCGGCGAGCGCGGCGTGCCCCTCGGCGGGCGCCACGGCGTACAACCGGAACAGCAGGTCCTCGACGTTGGTCTGCGGGTGCATGCAGGCCAACTCGGTGACCGCCCGGTCGCCCAGCTTCAGCCGGTGGTAGGCGCACATGGCCTTGAACGGCCGGGTGCGCATGTAGCGGTCGATCTGGTGCTCGTAGCGGGTGAAGACGTCGAGCTGGGCCGGGGTGCGGACCAGTTCGGTGGCCTCCGCGACCACGCGCAGGCCGGTGTGGCCGGCGGCCAGCGCCTCGTCCGTGGCGGCCGCGTAGGCGGCGACCTGCGTCGCCGGGTCGACGACCTGGTCGGGCGAGTAGGTGGAGACGAGGGCGACCACCTCGGCGGCGCCCCGGCGCACCGCGTCGGTGAAACTCGGCAGCGCGTGCAGCCGCTCGGCCACCAGGTCCGAGGGGCGTGGTGTCACGTACCAGAAGCGCTCGCCGGCCGCGAGGGCCGCGGCGAGGTGGCGCTCCGCCTGGTCGGCAAGGGATTCCAGGTCGTCGTACGACCAGCAGATGTGACTGCCCGGCGCGGTCCGCCGTTCGCTGCTGATCATGCTGGTCGCCTCACGCTGACCAGTGTAGGCCGCCCCGGAGCGGGCGCCAGGCGCGCGACCTGCCGGGACGCCGGGGACGGGGGCTTTAGGCCGGTTCGTCGCCCGGGGCGGGCGTACCGGCCGGCCGTCCCGCCCCGGGGTCTGCGCCGCCGCGCCGCGACCGGGTGGCCGCCGACATCACCCGCTCGGTCGGGCAGACCGTGCCCCCTCAGGCGTTCCGCGCGCCACTGAGGCGCTCGGTGCGGGGGAAGGACGCCCAGATGTTCTTGGTGGTGCCGGTGGCGTACCAGCCGACGTCGAGGGAGAGGGCGCGGGCCAGCTCCAGGCCGCGCCCGCCGTCGCCGACGGGCCGGGCCTCGGCGAGCTGCGGCAGGGACCCCAGGTCGTGGTCGGCGACGTCGAGGATGAGGTAGTCGTCGGTCGCGAGCAGCCGGACGATGGTCGGCGGGATCCCGTGGCGCAGGGCGTTCGTCGCCAGCTCCGTGGCGATCAGCGCGACGAGCTCGGGGACCTCCGCCAGGGCCTCGCCCTCACCGAGCACGTCGCCGGTCAGTTCCTCGTGCAGGGACGCCCGCAGGGCACGCAGGTCCACCGGCTCCTGCAACGTCCAACGCCGCAGCTCAACGGCCTGCGCCGGGGGTGTGGAACTGCTCAGCTGGCCCATGGTTCCGTTCTACCCGATCTCCGGCCGGCTCACTCCAGGGCTCATCGGTCGGCGCACCGGATCGTGGGTGCCCCGGGGCACCCCCGGACGGCAGCGGCGCACCCGCTCGGCGGCCATCCGTCCGCCCACCGCCAACCCGTGCCCCTCCACCGCCGTCAACCCGTACGCCCCGCAGGTCGGCGTGAAGCGGCACCGTCCCGGCCAGTGCGGCGACAGCCACCGGCGGTAGCCCCGGATCGCCGCCACCCCCGCCCGGTCCAGCACCGGCGCCCGGGTCGCCGCCGCCGTCGCCGCGCCGAGCGTCAGCAGGGTCGAGAACAGCCCCAGGTCGCAGCAGTCGCAGCAGCCGTCGGGGTTCTTCGACTTCGACATGAGCCGTTGCTGCCGGCGGTTCTCGCGGGCCGTCTCCCGGAGGCGTCTGAACATCACGGTCCGATCATCGGCCAACGCGACGACCGACGCGCTGTCGCCCCCGGAGCCGACCGGCCGGTGGGACCCGGACGCGGGTGTCGACCCGGACGCGGTGAATCCCGGTCGATACCGATGCCGCCGGTGGCCGCATGCCGGGCGACGGTCGCGGGTAGTGCACAGGCAATGACCGAGAGGAGAACGCCGTGCCCAGCACCACGATGCCGATGCTCGAGACGTACCCGAAGTCGATCAACCTGGACCGGGCCAAGCTGGCCGCCGTCGTCGAGGCGCTCAACACCTGCGCCCAGGCGTGCACCGCCTGCGCCGACGCCTGCCTGAGCGAGGACATGGTCGCCGAGCTGACGAAGTGCGTACGGACGAACCTGGACTGCGCGGACATCTGCACGACGACCGCCCGGGTGCTGTCCCGGCACACCGGCTACGACGCCAACATCACCCGCGCGCTGCTGGAGGCGTGCGCCACCGCCTGCAAGTCCTGCGGCGACGAGTGCGCCGGCCACGCGGGCATGCACGAGCACTGCCGGATCTGCGCCGAGGCCTGCCGCGCGTGCGAGCGGGCCTGCCGGGACCTGCTCGCCACCATGAGCTGACCGTCCCCGCACGACACGGCGCCGGCGTCCCGCATGGGTGCCGGCGCCGTGTCGATCCGCCGGCGGATACCCGGTGGGGGTATGTATGGTGGTCGTGAGGAGGCGCAGATGCCCCACGAGACGCACCACCACGACGGCCACCCGCCCCGCGCGACGGGTGCCTCCGACACGCACGCCGGCCAGCACGCTCCGGGCGCGGGCGGGCACGCCGGGCACGACAAGCACGCCGGGCACGACCCGGAGATGTTCCGCCGGAAGTTCTGGCTGAGCCTGGCGCTGACGGTGCCGATCGTGCTGACCAGCGACATGGTGATGGACTGGTTCGGCTACCGGCTGGAGTTCCCGGGCGTGGCCTGGGTCGGCCCCGTCCTCGGCACCGTCGTCTTCCTCTACGGCGGCTGGCCGTTCCTGGTCGGGGCCGTGCGGGAGGTGCGCGACCGGGCGCCCGGCATGATGCTGCTCATCGCGATGGCCATCACGGTGGCGTACGTCGCCTCGGCGGCCACCGCGCTCGGCGTCTTCGACCTGGACTTCTGGTGGGAACTCGCCGCCCTGGTCACGATCATGCTGCTCGGGCACTGGCAGGAGATGAAGGCCATCGGGAAGGCGCAGGGCGCGCTGTCCGCCCTGGCGGCGCTGCTGCCCGACGACGCCGAGCGGGTGGCGGCGGACGGCGGGGTCGAGCGGGTGTCCGTGGCGGACCTGCGGGTCGACGACCTGGTGCTGGTCCGCCCCGGCGCGCGGGTGCCGGCCGACGGCCGGATCGTCGAGGGCGGCGCCGAGCTGGACGAGTCCATGGTGACCGGCGAGTCGCGGCCGATCTCCCGGGGCGTCGGGGACCGGGTGGTCGCCGGCACGGTGGCCACCGACGCGGCGATCCGGGTACGCGTCGAGGCGGTCGGCGAGGACACCGCGCTGGCCGGCATCCAGCGCCTGGTGGCGCAGGCCCAGCAGTCCAGCGGTCGCGCGCAGGTGCTCGCCGACCGCTTCGCCGCCTGGCTGTTCTACGTCGCGACAGTGGTGGCCCTGGCGACCCTGGTGACCTGGGCGGTGCTCGGCGACCTCGGCGCGGCCGTGGTGCGTACCGTCACCGTGCTGGTGATCGCCTGCCCGCACGCGCTGGGCCTGGCCATCCCGCTGGTGATCGCGCTCTCGACCGCCGTGGCGGCCAGGGGCGGGATCCTGGTCAAGGACCGGCTGGCGCTGGAGCGGATGCGCACGGTCGACGCGGTGCTGTTCGACAAGACCGGCACCCTGACCCGGGGCGAGCACGTGGTGTCGGGGGTGGCGGCCACGCGGGGCGGCAGCGAGGACGAGGTGCTCGCCCTGGCGGCGGCGGTGGAGGCGGACAGCGAGCATCCGCTGGCCCGGGCCATCGTGACCGCCGGGGCCGGGCGCGGCGTGGCCCGGCGGGCGACGGGGTTCCGCTCGTTGACCGGGCGCGGCGTCCGCGCCGAGGTCGACGGCACGGCGTACGCCGTCGGGGGTCCCGCCCTGCTGCGCGAGCTGGGCGCGCGGACGCCGGACGACCTGGCCGACCGGCAGGCGGACTGGTCGCGCCGGGGCGCGGCGGTGCTGCACCTGCTGCGCCTCGACGGCGACACGGCCACCGTTCTCGGCGCCCTGGCGCTGGAGGACCAGGTCCGCCCCGAGGCCCGCGAGGCGATCGCGGAGCTGCGGGAGCAGGGCGTCGGCAAGATCGTCATGATCACCGGGGACGCCCGGCCGGTCGCCGAGGCGGTCGCCGCCGACCTCGGTTTCCGTCCCGGCGTCGACGAGGTCTTCGCCGAGGTGCTGCCCGCCGACAAGGACGACGCCGTGGCCGACCTGCAACGGCGCGGGCTGCGGGTGGCGATGGTCGGCGACGGGGTGAACGACGCCCCCGCCCTGGCCCGGGCCGACGTGGGCATCGCCATCGGCGCCGGCACCGACGTGGCGATCGAGTCCGCCGGGGTGGTGCTCGCCTCGTCCGACCCGCGGGGCGTCACCGGCGTGATCCGGCTGTCCCGGGCCTCGTACCGCAAGATGCTCCAGAACCTGGGCTGGGCGGCCGGCTACAACGTCGTCGCCCTCCCGCTGGCGGCGGGCGTGCTGGCGTGGGCCGGGGTGACGCTCAGCCCGGCGGTCGGCGCGGTCCTGATGTCCGCCTCGACGATCGTGGTGGCGCTCAACGCCCAACTGCTGCGCCGCGTACGCCTGCGCCCTCGGGAGGGGTGAGCGGCGACTCCACCGACCAATCCGATTGTCTTGACAAGAAAAGTTGTCGGTGGGACGCTGTGCCCATGTTCGACATCGCAGTGATCGAGGACCCGGCGGCGGCCGAGGCGTCGCTGGACCCGATGCGGGCCCGGCTGCTGGCCGCGCTCGCCGAGCCGGCCTCGGCGACGATGCTCGCCGCCCGCGTCGGCCTGCCCCGGCAGAAGGTCAACTACCACCTCCGGGCGTTGGAGCAGCACGGCCTGGTCGAGCTGGTGGAGGAGCGCCGCAAGGGCAACGTGACCGAGCGGGTCATGCGGGCCACCGCGGCGTCGTACGTGATCTCGCCCGCCGCCCTCGCCGCCGTCCGGCCCGACCCGGCGCAGTCGCCGGACCGGCTGTCGGCGCGGTGGCTGCTGGCGCTGGCCGCCCGCCTGGTGCAGGACGTCGGCGCGCTCGTCACCGGCGCGGAGCGGGCGAAGCAGCGGGTGGCGACGTTCGCGGTCGACGGCACCGTCCGGTTCGCCTCGGCGGCCGACCGGGCGGCCTTCGCCGAGGAACTGGCGGCCACCGTCACCGCCCTGGTCGGCAGGTACCACGACGAGCACGCCCCCGGCGGGCGCGAACACCGGGTGGTGGTCGCCCTGCACCCCAGCGCCGACCCCGACGACAGAACCGCGAACGAGGAGCACTGACATGGGACACCACTTCGAGCTGCGCAAGGACGTCGAGCTGGCCGCCACGCCCGAGCAGGTGTGGGAGGCCATCGCCACCGGTCCGGGCATCGACTCCTGGTTCATGGGCCGCACCGAGGTCGAGCCGGGCGAGGGCGGCCGGACCCGCCTGACGATGGCCGGCCACGTCGAGGAGTCGACGATCACCGCCTGGGAGCCCGGCAAGCGGCTCGCCGACCGCACCGAACCGGCCCCGGACGGCACGTTCATGGCCATGGAATACCTGATCGAGGGCCGCGAGCGGGGCAGCACGACCCTGCGGCTCGTCCAGAGCGGCGTCCTCGGGGACGACTGGGAGACCGAGTACGAGGCCATGGGGATCGGCTGGGACATGTACCTCGGGACGCTGGCCGCGTACCTCGCCCACTTCCCCGGCCGGACCGCGACCCCGGTCTCGGCCTTCCGCCCGGGCGTCGGCGGCGCGGACCGGGTGTGGCCGGCCGTGGCCGACGCCCTCGGCGTGGCCGGTCCGCTCGCCGAGGGGCAGCGGGTCCGGTGCACCGTCGCCGGGCTGCCGCCGGTCGAGGGCGTCGTCGACCTGGCCGGCCTGCCGACCTACGTCGGTGTCCGCACCGCCGACGCGCTCTACCGGTTCCTGTACTCCGGTGCCGAGCGCGGCGACGCCCTGGTCCTCGGCCACCACGTCTTCGCTCCCGGGCAGGACCCGGCCCCGGCCGAGCGGGCCTGGCAGGACTGGCTGGCCGCCCTGCCCGTCGGCTGACCGACGACGAGAACGCCCGGCGGACGGCCCGGCCGGGCGTCCGGGTGTGGTCGGGGCGTGCGGACGAGGCGCCGGAGCCGTCCCGCCGCCGGTGCCGGTGCGCCTCGATTACGAGATCACCCGCGCCGGGCCGTACCCTGCGGCTGACCGTCGCGCTCCGACGTGGACGGGGTGTGGCCTGGGCTACATGGCCGCCCGGCGCTTGTTGCACGAGATTGGCAATTGCGGAATGCTGGCGTTAGTGGCCGGCTGCCCGGGCGCGATGATCCAGACCATCGCCGCGGCGTCCGCCCGCTCGTGACCGTGGACCACTGCGGGCACGTCGGCCAAGATCAGGACGCCGGCCCGGGTGCGACGCCGGGCGGTCGTGCGGAGAAACAGACCCGGGAGCATGTGATGGGTACGCCTGTGTCCAAGCGCGTGGCGGCGGTGGCCGTCGCCGGTGTCCTCGCCGTGGCAGGCTGTTCCTCGCCGACGACCACGTCGACGGGCGCGGCCGGCGCCGGCACGCTCGTCGTGGCGACGGCGGGTGAGCCGGACGCGTTGAACCCGGTGCTCAACTACGGCGTCGACGGCGGCTCCCTGATCTTCGACGGGCTGGTCGCCCGCGACGCTCGCAACCAGCTCGTGCCGGCGCTGGCCCGGGAACTGCCGACCGTGTCGGCGGACGGCAGGACGGTCACCGCGAAGCTGCGCGACGGCGTGCTGTTCCACGACGGCAGCCCGTTCACCGCCCAGGACGTGGTCTTCACCTACCAGGCGGTGCTGGACCCGACTGTCGACTCCACGCTCCGCTCCGACCTGGACATGCTCGCCTCGGTCACCGCGCCCGACCCGTCGACCGTGGTGTTCACCCTGAAGTACGCCTACGCGCCCTTCGCGCAGCGGCTGGCCCTCGGGATCGTGCCGGCCAAGGCGCTCACCGGGCAGGACATCAACAAGGCCGAGTTCAACCGCAAGCCGGTGGGCACCGGCCCGTACCGCGTGACGTCGTGGACCCCGGGCGACCGGCTCGTGCTCGCGGCCAACGAGAGCTGGTGGGGCGGCAGGCCCGCCAACGGCGGCGTGGTGGTGGCGTTCGTCGCCGACGACAACGTACGCGCGCAGCGGATGCGGGCGGGGGAGTTCGACGCGGCGGAGCTGGCGCCGAAGCTGACCACCGGCTTCGACGGGCAGGCCGGCTACCGGGTGCAGCGGGTGCCCACCGCCGACTACCGGGGCGTGATGCTGCCGATGGGCAACCCGGTCACCGCCGACCTTGCGGTGCGGCGGGCACTGAACGCGGCGGTGGACCGCGCGGCGATGGTCACCGGGCTGCTCGGCGGTGCCGGCGAGCCCGCGTTCGGGCCGGTCCCGCCGACGTCGGAGTTCGCCGAGCCGTCGATCGTGGGCAGGCCCGCCGCCGACCCGGCCGCCGCGACCGCCGCCCTCGACGCCGCCGGCTGGAAGCCGGGCCCGGACGGGATCCGCGCCAAGGACGGCCGGCAGGCGGCGTTCGCGCTCATGTACCCGGCCACGGACAGCCTCCGCAAGGAACTCGCCCTCGCGGTGACCGCCGACGCGAAGAAGGTCGGCATCAAGATCACCCCCGAGGGGTTGACCTGGGACGCGATCACCCCCCGGATGGGCAGCGACGCGCTCATGATGGGCTACGGCACCCCGTACGACCCGGACTTCGTCTCCTACAAGCTGTTCGGCTCCGCCTTCGCCGGCCAGGGCTTCTTCAACCCCGGCTCCTACCGGTCGCCCGTGGTGGACAAGGCGTTGCAGGACGGCCGCGCCAACGCCGACCCGGCGGCCCGCAAGGCCGCGTACGCCACGTTCCAGAAGCAGCTCGCCACCGACATGCCGTGGGTGTTCCTCACCTACCTCCAGCACACCTACGTGGTGAAGGACTCGGTCGCCGGGGTGACCCCCCGGGTGGAGCCGCACGAGCACGACGTCGCCAACAGCCTCTGGTGGAACATCCACACCTGGACGAAGAAGTCGTGACGACGCCCGCCCCGACAGCGAAGACCCCCGCCCCGACCGCCGCGCCACCCCCGGCGAGGACCACCGCCCGGCGCCGGCCGCGGCGGCTGGCGGGAGCCGGCAAGGTGGTCCGCCGGCGGCTGCTGGTGGCCGTACCCATCCTCGCCGCCACCAGCGTCGGCATGTTCGCCCTCGGCGCGGCCTCGCCCATCGACCCCGCCCAGCAGTACGCGGGCGCGGCGGCGTTCACCGCCACCGAGGAGAACCTGGCGCAGATCCGCGCCAACTGGGGCGTCGACGACCCGCTGCCGGTGCAGTACCTGCGCTGGGTCGGCAACCTGCTCCAGGGCGACCTGGGCTGGTCCACCAGCCGCCACGAACCGGTCACCTCCGTGCTCGCCGCCCGCGCCGGCTGGACCCTGCTGCTCGTCGGCGCCGCCCTCGCCCTCGTCCTCGTGGCGAGCCTGCTGCTGGGCACGCTGGCCGCGTACCGGCGTGGCGGCTGGTTCGACCGGGCGCTGCGCGCCACCGCGTACGCCGTGCAGTCGATGCCGGTGTTCTGGATCGGGCTGGCCGCGATCGCCCTCTTCGCCCTCACCCTCGGCTGGCTGCCGGCGGGCGGGCTCACCGACATCACCGCCACCGGCACCGACCCCGCCGACGTGGCCCGGCACCTGATCCTGCCGGTGGGCGTGCTGGCGATCGCCCAGACGCCGTGGTTCGTGCTGTTCATCCGGGACGCCGTCGCCGACAGCCTCCGCGACGACCACGTCCTCGCCGCCCGGGCCCGGGGCCTGCCCGGCCGCACCGTCCTGTTCGGCCACGCCCTGCGTACCGCCCTGCTGCCGTTCCTCACCCTCGTCGGCACCCACCTGCCCGAGCTGATCGGCGGGGCCGTCCTGGTGGAGACCGTGTTCTCCCTGCCCGGCCTCGGCGCGGTGACCGTACAGGCCGCGCTGGGCAGCGACTTCCCGCTGCTGGCCGCCACGACCCTGGCCACCACCGTCGTGGTGCTGGCCGCGAACCTGGGCACCGACCTCGCCTACGCCGCCGCCGATCCCCGGGTACGCCTCGATGACTGACCTCGCCCTGCCCGCCCGGGTCCGGCGGCCGAAGCCGCGTACGGGCCGGGTCGGTGCCGCGCTCGCCTGGGCCGTGCTCGTCGGCGCGGGCCTGGCCTGCCTCCTCGCCCCCGTCCTCTGGCCGCTCGACGAGAGCGCGGTGGACCTGGCCCGTACCCGGCTGGCGCCCTCCTGGGCGGACCCGGCCGGCACCGACGACCTGGGCCGCGACGTGGCCCACCGCAGCCTCTACGGCCTGCGGGTCTCGCTGCTCGTCGGCGCGGTCGCCGCGCTCGTCGCCACCGTGATCGGCGGCCTCGTCGGCGCGGTGGCCGGCACCCTCGGCGGCTGGGTCGACCGCGTGCTCATGCGGGTGGTCGACACCATCGCGGCGCTGCCGCACCTGCTGCTGGGCATCTTCATCGTCGCGATGCTGCGCCCGAGCCTCGGCGCGGTGATCCTGTCGATCGGGCTGACGCACTGGCTCTCCACCGCCCGCATCGTCCGGTCGGAGCTGCTCAGCCTGCGCACCCGGCCGTTCATCGACGCCGCGATCTCCGGCGGCGCGAGCCGCACCCGGGTGATCACCCGGCACCTGCTCCCGCACGTGCTGCCCCGGTTGGCGCTGGCCACCACGCTGATGGTGCCGCACGCCGTCTGGCACGAGACCGCGCTGTCCTTCCTCGGCCTGGGCCTGCCCCCGCACCTGGCCTCGATCGGCAACATGATCAACGACGGGCAGCGGTCCCTGCTCACCGGCGCCTGGTGGGCCAGCATCGTGCCCGGCCTGCTCCTCGTTGTCGTCACGCTGGCCCTGGCCGCCCTCACCGGCCGGTGGCGCGACCGCCTCGACCCGCGCGTACGAGCGGAGCTGCACCTGTGACCACCACCCGCGAGCCCACCGCCACCGCCACCGCCACCGCCGCCGCCACGGGTGATGCCGCCGCCCCCGCCGGTACCGCCGCCGACGGTCGGCCGGGCCTGTTGGAGGTCGACGGGCTGATTGTCCGCTTCCAGCTCCGCGACGCCGTCGTGCAGGCCGTCACCGACCTGCACCTGACCATCCACCCGGGCGAACTCCTGGCGGTGGTCGGGGAGTCCGGCTGCGGCAAGTCGGTGCTCGCGCACGCCCTGCTCGGCCTGCTCCCCGGTAACGCCACCGTCACGGGTCACGCCCGCCTGCGCCCGCCCACCGGGGCGCAGGTCGACCTGGTGAACTCCTCGGAGCGGCACCTCGCCCGCGCCGTACGCGGCCGCGCGGTCGGGCTGGTCCCGCAGAGCCCCGCCACCGCCCTGACTCCCGTACGGACGGGCCGGCGGCTGCTCGAGGAGACCCTGCGCGCCCACGGGCGCACCCGGCGCGAGGCGCCCGCGGCGGCCGAGCGGGTCGCCGACGACGTCGGGCTCGACCCCGCCGACCTCGACCGCTATCCCCACGAGCTCTCCGGCGGCATGGCCCAACGCCTGGCCACCGCCCTCGCCCTCGCCCCCGACCCGCCGCTGCTGCTCGCCGACGAACCCACCACGGGCCTCGACCGGCCTCTGGTCGACCACACCCTCGACCTGCTGCGCCGCCGCTGCGACGCCGGCGGTGCCGTCCTGCTCATCACTCACGACCTGGCCGCCGCCCGCCGAGTCGCCGACACGGTCGCCGTCATGTACGCGAGCCGGATCGTGGAACGGCGGCCGACGGCCGAACTCTTCGCGGCACCCGCCCACCCCTACACCGCCGGCCTGCTCGACGCCCTGCCCGAGCGGGCCTTCCGGCCGGTCCCCGGCCATCCGCCGATGCTCACCGACCTGCCTCCCGGCTGCGCCTTCGCCCCGCGCTGCGACCGCGCCACCGACATCTGCCGCACCCCGCCCGCGCCCTCGGCGGGCACCCCGGCCCGGATCGCCTGTCACCACCCGCTGACCCTCGGAGCGCCGGCATGACCAGCACCGCCGGCATGACCACTACCGCGCTCGCCGCCCACGAGGTCGCGGTCTCCTACGGCGGCCGGCGCGTCCTCGACGGCGTGGACCTGCGTGTCGCCCCCGGCGAGACGGTCGGCCTGCGCGGGCCCTCGGGCAGCGGAAAGTCCACCCTCGCCCGGGTGCTGGCCCTGCTGCACGCCCCCGAAGCCGGGCACGTCACCCTCGACGGTCAGCGGGTGGCGGGCGCCCGGCACCGGCTGCCCGCCGCCGTCCGTACCCGCGTCGCGATCCTGTTCCAGAGCCCCCGCGCGGCCACCGACCCCCGGCTGGGCCTCGCCGACATCATCGCCGAACCGCTGCGCGCCACCGGCACGCCCGAGGCGCCGGCGCGGGCCCGCGCGGCGGAGCTGGCCGACCTCGTCGGCCTCACGCCCGACCTGCTCGCCCGCCGCCCCCACGCCGTCAGCGACGGGCAGCTGCAACGCGCCTGCCTCGCCCGCGCGCTCGTGCACCGGCCGGACTACCTGCTCTGCGACGAGGCCACGGCCATGCTCGACGCCTCCACCCAGGCGCACCTCGCGGCCGTCATCACCGACTACCAGCGGGAGCACGCCGCCGGGGTCCTGCTCATCACCCACGACCCGGCGCTGATGGCCCGCTGGGCCACCCGGGTGGTCGACCTGCCGCCCCCGCCGCAGCCCTGACCGGCCCCCCGGGGCCGATCGCCGACGTCTACCGGGTACGGGCCGACGTCTACCGGGTACGGGCCGACGTCGCGGCGGAACCGTCGGAGTCGGTGGCGTCGGCGCGGCCGGCTGCGGCGAGGAACGAGTTGTAGCGGGCCAGGTCGTCCGGCTCGCCGGTGGCCTCGGCGCGGGCGGCGGCCCGGTCGAGGCGGGCCTGCTCCCGCCCGTCGGCGCGGATCCACTGGCGGACCAGCACGACCAGCACGACCGCGGCGGGGATCTCCCCGAACGCCCAGGCGATGCCCGCGCCCAGCCGCTGGTCCTCCAGCAGCGACGACGCCCAGTCGGGGTGGACGGCGACGTACCAGTCCGGGGCGATGAGGCTGGTGGTCTGCATCAGCACGAGGCCGAAGAAGCCGTGCGCCATCATCGCCGCGAGGTGGATGATCACCAGGATGGGGTGGGGGAGCCTCGACCGGCCCGGGTCGACCCCGATGAGCACCCAGAACAGCAGGTACCCGGCGACCACGAAGTGCGTGAGCATGGCCAGGTGGCCGAGGTGGGAGCGCATCAGCGTGCCGAGCAGGTCGCTGAGGTAGAGGCCGAAGAGGCTGCCGGCGTAGATGCCCAGTGCGACCAGGGGGTGGGTGAGCAGCCTCGCGGGCCGGCTGTGCAGCGCCAGCAGCAGCCACTCCCGCGCACCACGGACCTGCGGGTCGGCGGGGCGACGTAGGGCGCGCAGCGCGAGGGTGACCGGGGCGCCGCCGACGAGCAGGATCGGCACCAGCATCGACAGCACCATGTGCTGCACCATGTGGGCGCTGAACAGCACGTACGCGTAGCGGGCCACGCCCAGGTTGGTGACGGCGGCCAGCAGCAGCAGGCCGGCCGACCAGCTCGCGGTCCGGGCCAGCGGCCAGCGGTGCCCGGCCCGTTGCAGCCGCCACACCCCGGCCAGGTAGCCGCCGATGCCGAGGACGGTGAGGGTCAGGAAGAACATGTCCGGCAACGGCTGGCCCACCAGGCGTTCCGGGGTCGGCGCGGCGGGCATCGGGAAGCCGAGCAGCTCGGTGATCGGATCGGCGTCGAGCGGGCCCTGCGTCACCGGGGTGGGGCTGCGGGACAACGCCACCGCCAGCCCGACGGTGGCGGCGAACACGACCACCTCGCCGGCGGCCAGCCGGGCGAACGCGCCGCGTCGACCCGCGCGCAGGGCCGGCAGGGTCCGCGACCGGTGCACGGCGCCCAGGGTGCCCAGGACCGCCAGGGCGACGAGCTTGCCGAGGACCAGCCAGCCGTACCGGGACTGCCAGAGCTGGGTCACGTCGCCGAGGCGTACGGCCGCGTTGGCCGATCCGCTCACCGCGACGGCCACGAAGCAGCCCAGGGCGAGGCGGCCGTACCGGTGGGCGGCGTCGGCGAGCTGCCGGCTGCGGCGGACCATCAGCAACGCCACCAGCCCGCCGACCCAGAGGGCGGCGGCCAGCACGTGCAGGGCGAGGCTGGACACCGCGATCTGGTGGTTGCCCGCCCCGGCGGCGTGCCCGGTGAACGCCGGCGGCAGCACCCCGACCAGCGCGACCAACGCCGTCAGGGCGGCGAGCCCGCGTGACACGCCAACCCGGGCCAGCACCGCCACCGCCAGCGCCAGCCCCGCCTGGAGCAGCAGCGCCTGCCCCTGCGAGATCGAGGTGGCGAAGCTGACCACGGTGGGGGCGCCGAGTCCGTCCACGGGGACGCCGAGCAGGTCCGAGACCGTCAGCACGATCAGCGTCACCGCGGCCACCGCCCAGCCCGCCGCCGCCGTGCCCGCGCGGCGCAGCAGCAGCCAGCCGTACGCCGAGACGCTCCGCCCGTCGCCGGGCAGCAGGAAGGCCGCCGTCACCAGCATTCCGACCGTCAGGGTGGCGAGGCCGTCGGCGAGCAGCCGGACCACGGGCAGCGCCCACGCCGTGACCGGCCCCGGGTCCGGCAGCCCGGGGATCGCGACCGCGAGCGCGTCGCCGGCCCGCAAACCGAGCAGGAGTACGGCCACCGCCGACGCCACGGCCGCGACGGGTACGAGCCCCGCGCCACGCCCCCGGGAGCCGGGACGGACGCCGGCGCCGGGCGGGCCCGCGACCGGTCCGGCGGCACCGGGCGGGCCCGCGACCGGTCCGGCGGCACCGGGTGGGCCCGCGACCGGCCCGGCGTCACCGGGCGCCGTCGTCGTCACGGAGTCGGCGCCCGGGCCCCGGGCGGGCTGGGCGGGGCGTGAGGTGGTGTCTGGCACGTCGGTGTCCCTTGGGTTCGGGGAGGGCGGCGGTTCGCGTCGGGGGCGGCCCGGGGCGCGGTGCCGGAGGGGCGGGGCTCGGGGTGCTGCCGGTCAGCGGGTCTCGCGGCGCCGGCGCAGCAGCAGCGCGGTCCCGCCGAGGACGGCCACCAGGACCCCGACGGCAAGCAGCACGCCGCCCGTCCCGAGGCCGCCGGAGCCGGTCGCGGCGGCGGCTGGGTCGACCGACCCGGAGGCCGGCGGGGCGGCGGCGTCGGTCGGCGCGGCGGCAGCGGACGTGGCCGCGGCAGCGGACGGGGCCGCGACAGCGGTCGGCGCGGCGGCGGTAGACGCGGCGGCGGCCGGCGGATCGGTGACCGCCCCCGTCGCCGTGCTCGCCCCGCCGCCGCTGGCCACGGTGAACCGGTACGACCCCTGCACCGGATGCCCGTCGGCGGAGACGATCCGGTAGGCGACGGTGTAGGTGCCCTCGCCCAGCGTCTCGTCGACGGTCACCGTGCCCTTCGTCCCGTCGACGGTGGGCCCGCCGGTGGGGATCTTCCGCCGGGCGGCGTCGGTCAGCGCGATGGTGGTGAAGGTCGGGTCGAGCCGCTGCGCGAACTCCAGCGTGACCCGCGTCGGCGGCGTCGTCAGGCGGTCGCCGTCGGCGGGGCTGGCGGCCCGCAGCGTGTTGTGCGCGGCGGCGGGGGCGGCCGGTACGAGCAGCAGCGCGGTGGCGGCCAGCGCGGCGGCGACGAGGGCCGCGACGGTCGGGCGGCGGGACGGGTTGTGCATGTCTGGCGCTTCTCCTGGTTGGTGGTGGTCAGCCGGGCGGTTGGTGACCGGTCAGGCCGCGCGGCGGTCGGAGACGCGGGCGGAGCCGGGATACGGCGACGGGAGCAGCCGCAGCCCCGGCGACTCCGTGGGCTCGTCGGCGGGGAGGCTCCAGCGGGGTTCGTCCGGGCGGCTGCGCCGCGCCGGGCCGTCGGGGCGCAGCCCCGGGCGGGACAGGGCGACGACGATGACGTAGCCCGCGAGCAGGAAGCCGTGGCTGACCAGCCGGGCGGTGTCCACCCACCCGGTCAGCAGGTCGTTGACCGACAGCAGCGCCAGCATGCCGACGAAGGCGCTCAACATCGGCACCAGCCCGGTCGGCGGGGTGCGCCGGGCGGCGACGAAGAGGAAGCCCGCGCCCACGGCGACGTTCCACGCGGCCGACTCGTGCCACAGGTGCCCCGACATCAGCCCGCCGGTCGCCACGTGCGCGTGGGCGCTCGCCGTGCCGCGTCCGATCTGCGCCAGGCCCAGCACGAGTTGCAGCGCCCCGACCAGGCCCAGGACCGCCCGCAGGGTGAGCACGACCCGTTCCCGCCGGCGGCGCGGAGCCGGGGCGGGCAGCGCGCCGAGGATGGCGTCGGTGCGGTCGTCACCGGCGACGGCGACCGACAGCCGCGCCCGGCGGGTCACCGCCGTGGCCCGGTCGTACCACGTCCGGCAGCCGGCGCAGCCGGCCAGGTGGGCCGCCACGGCTGTCCGCTCGGCGGCGGTCTCCTCCCCGTCCAACTGCGCCGACAGCACCTCACGCCACTGCTCACACCCCATGTACCGGTAGTCGTCCCGGACCCGTCGTTGGTTCCCGCGCAGTTTCGTGGACCGTCGTCTTCCCGCAGGTCAGCGCGGCGGGGTGGGTCAGCCGGTGGCGTCGCCGCCCCGGCCCGCGTCCGGCTCCGACCAGCCGTGGGCGGCGGCGACCAGATCCTCCCGGGCCCGGGCCACCCGGGAGCGGATGGTGCCCACCGGGCAGCCGCACACCTCCGCGGCCTCGGCGTAGGACAGGCCCAGCACCTGGGTGGCGACGAACGCCTCCCGCCGGTCCCTCGGCAACGCCGCGATGAGGCGTTCGAGCACGACCTGCCGGTCGAAGCCGCTGCGCGCCGGGTCGGCAACGTCGTACCCGTCGGGCATCGGCACCGTGCGCGGCCGCGACGTGACGGTACGGACGTGGTCCGCCGCGACCCGGCGGGCGATGGCGAGCAGCCACGTCCGTGTCGAGGAGCGTCCGGCGTACGACGGCAGCGACCGCATCGCCCGCAGGAAGGTCTCCTGGGTCAGGTCGTCCGCCTCGCGGGGCGTGACCAGCGCGGCGAGGAAGCGGCGGACCTGCTGCTGCGTCGCCCGGACGAAGCAGGCGGCGGCCGTCGGGTCACCCCGGCCGGCGGCCAGCGCCCACGCGGTCAGCTCCGCGTCGTCAGCCATCCGGCACCTCCGTGTCGGGCCACCGGAGGGCGGGTGCCCGACGGTGGTCACGACGGGTCGTAGTAGTGACTGGCCGGTAGCGTACCGCAAGCGGCCCGGTGGTGGCCCTCCCCGACGCCCCCGCCTCCGGGTGCCACCGCGCCCGTCGCCGGGGGCAGCTGTCTAGCATGGACGGCCCCGCCCGACCGTCGAAGCAGGCAGCCCATGACCGGTACGGTTTTCGAGAACGCCCGGATCCACACCCTCGACCCCGCCCGTCCGCACGCCGAGGCGATGCTGGTGCGCGGCGAGCGCATCGTCGCGGTCGGGGACCTCGACGAGTGCCGGGACCGCGCCGGCGCCGGCGCGCGCCGGGTCGACCTCGGCGGGATGACGGTGCTGCCCGGCCTGATCGACAGCCACCTGCACTCGGCGCTCTACGTGCGCGGCCTGGAGCAGGTGGACCTGCGCGGCACCACCAGCCTCGACGAGGCGCTGGCGCGGATCGCCCGGCACGCCGCCACCCTGCCGCCCGACGCCTGGCTCTTCGGCGGGCGCTGGGACAGCCACAAGTGGGACCGCCCGGTGCAGCCGACCCGGGCCGACCTGGACCGCGTCTGCCCGGACCGGCCCGCCGTGCTGCCCACCATCGACGGGCACACCACCTGGGTCAACACCGCCGCCCTCCGGCGACTCGGCATCGACGCCGGCACGCCCGACCCGATCGGCGGGCAGATCGTCCGCGACGAACGCGGCGAGCCGACCGGCATCCTGCGGGAGGCGGCCGGCGACGCGGCGTACGACGTCATGCGCACCTCGCTCAGCGGTGACCTGGTCGCGCAACTGCGTACCCACCTGCCCCGGCTGCTCTCCGTCGGCCTGACCAGCATCCACGACATCGACGGGCAGGACTGCCGGGCCGCCTACGAGACCCTGTACGCCCGGGGCGAGCTGCCGCTGCGGGTGCACAAGTCGATCCCGTCGACCGCGTTGGACGAGGTGATCGACCTGGGCTGGGCGACAGGCGACGGGGACCGCTGGCTGAGCACCGGCCCGGTCAAGATCTTCACCGACGGGGCGCTCGGCTCGCACACCTGCCTGATGACCGAGCCGTACGACGGCGAGCCCGGCAACCACGGCATCGCCGTCACCCCGGCGGAGGAGTTCGAACGGCTGGTGGCGAAGGCGGCCGGGGCCGGCATCGCCGTCGCGGCGCACGCCATCGGCGACGCGGCGAACGAGATGGTGCTGCGGGCGTACGCCAACTGGCAGGAGTCGGCGCGCACCCACCCGACGGCGGTACGGCGGCTGCGGCACCGGATCGAGCACACCCAGCACCTGCGCCCGGCGGACGTGCCGCTGCTCGCCCGGCTGGGCGTGATCGCCTCGATGCAGCCCACCCACTGCACCAGCGACATCCCCCTGACCAGCCGGATGCTCGCCGGCCGGGACCTCGCCTCGTACGCCTGGCGCAGCCTGCTGGACGCCGGCGCGACGGTGGCCTTCGGCTCGGACGCCCCCGTGGAGGACCCGGATCCGTTCTTCGGCATCCACGCCGCGGTGACCCGGCAGCAGCCCGACGGCACCCCGCCCGGCGGCGTGCAGCCGCACGAGCGGCTCGACCTCGACACGGCGCTGCGCTGCTTCACCGAGGCGGGCGCGTACGCCTCCTACGAGGAGCACCTGAAGGGGCGGCTGACCCCGGGGATGCTCGCGGACTTCATCGCGCTGCCCACCGACCCGTACCGGGTCGAGCCGGCGGCCCTGCGCGACCTCACGGTGGCGCTCACCGTGGTCGGCGGGGTCGTGCGCTGGCAGCGCTGACCGGGGCCGCCGCCCGCTGACCGGGGTCGCCCGCCGCCCGCCGACCGGGGCCGGACGCTTCCCGCAGGCCGGGGTCGGCGGTCAGGCAGGCCGCTCGGGCGGCAGGTCGACCACCAGTGCCGGGCCGGTCCGGCGGCCGCCGCCGGGGCGTCGGGTCAGCGCGACTACGGCGTCCGCGGCACGCGGGGCCCGCAGCGCCTCCTCGGTCGGCCGGTGCGGCCCGGCGGCCGGGGCGACCGCCAGCCGCCGGGTGCCGGCCGGCGCCTCCGCCACGCTCGTCGCCGTCCCGGTCAGGCCGAGCGGGCCGGCGTCGGGCAGGTCCACGGGACGGGTCCCGTCCCCGGCGTGCGCGGTGGCGTCCGGGCCGCCGCAGCGCAGCAGGGTGACGCGCCCCTCGGGGGAGACCTCCACCAGGGTGGCGGCGAGGTAGCCGCCCGGGGCGATGTCCCGCACGAGGCCGTCGAGGGCCCCGGCGGCCCGCGGCAGCGATCCTCCGCCGCGCAGGGCCTCGTCCCGGAAGGCCGACTCCAGCGCCCGGGTGTGCTCCGGGCGGGCCAGGGTGGCCCCGTGCGCCACGCCGAGGAGGACGCGCAGGCCGCCCCGGCGCAGCGGTACCGCCGCCGCGACCTCCCCGGGGGCGCGGCAGACGGCCAGCGCGGCGCGTCCGGTGCCGGCGGGCATGGTGAACACGGCGACGTCGCGGGGCGCGGGCACGCGGGCGACTGCCCGCTCCCCGCGGCGTCGCCGGGCCCAGGCCAGCAGCGGTACGGCGGCCAGGCTCGCCACGGAGGCGCCGAGCGCCCACGGGTCGGCGCGGTGTCCGGGTACCACGGGAACGACCACGGACGCCGCCAGCAGGACGGCCGCCCAGGCGGAGATCAGCGCCGCCACCCGGGGGCGGGTGGACACGCCGAGCAGCCCCGGAAGCAGCACCCAGCCGAGCGGCGTGCTCACCTCGGCCACACCCATCACGAGGGCGTTGCCCGTCGCCCCGGCGAGAGCCGTCCGGGTCGACACCAGCACCCCACTCCGCATCGCCCCACCCATCCGTCGCCCTCGATTTCCGGCGCCGTCGCGTCGCGCCCGGGTGCGCGTCGTCGCCCTGCTCGCCAGGTCGCCAAGGGTATCCGCAAGGTGGGCGATCGCCTCCTGATCGTGATAGGCAGGAGGGGCGCGGGCGACGAGGCCGCCGCATCGGCCCCCGTGGACCTCCCGACGGGAGGCCGACGGCCGGTCGTCCGCGCCGCCGGCGGGCACGGGCACGCCGGCGGCGCCGTATCGCCGATATGCAGATTCGCTCCTTACCGGTTAGGGTTGGCTAACCGGTTGTCGAACTCTGGGGAGGGTATGTGCTGGTTCTGGTGGCGGTCCACGCACTCGCAGCCGTGATCGCCCCGGGACTGATACGTATCTGGGGCCGAAAAGGGCTCTACCTGGTGGCCCTGGCTCCCGCGGCGACCCTGGTCTGGGCGCTGACCCGCACCGGGACGGTCCGCTCCGGCACCCCGGTCGTCGAGACGGTCACCTGGGTTCCCCAGCTCGGCCTGGAGATCGCCCTGCGGATGGGCACCCTGGCCTGGCTGATGGTGGTGCTCGTCGGCGGGGTCGGGGCGCTGGTGCTCGCCTACAGCGCCCGCTACTTCCGCTCCGACGACCCGGGCCTGGGCCGCTTCGCGGCCGTCTTCGTCGCCTTCGCCGGGGCGATGCTCGGCCTGGTGGTATCCGACGACCTGCTGCTGCTCTACGTGTTCTGGGAGCTGACGACCGTCCTCTCCTACCTGCTGATCGGCAGCGACCCCACCAAGCGGGCCAGCCGGCGCGCGGCCATGCAGGCGCTGCTCGTGACCACCCTGGGCGGCCTGGCGATGCTCGCCGGGTTCGTCATGCTCGGCCAGCACGCCGGCACGTACCGCTGGTCGCAGATCGCCACCGACCTGCCCGGCGGCGGCTACCTGGCCGTGGCCCTGGTGCTGATCCTGCTCGGCGCGCTGAGCAAGTCGGCGATCTTCCCCTTCAGCTTCTGGCTGCCCGGCGCGATGGCCGCGCCCACCCCGGTCAGCGCCTACCTGCACGCCGCGGCGATGGTCAAAGCGGGTGTGTTCCTCGTCGCGCTGATGGGACCGGCCGTGGTCGGGGTCGCACCGTGGCGGCCGATCCTGCTCGTCGGCGGCCTGATCACGTTGTTCCTCGGCGGCTGGGCGGCGCTGCGACAGGTCGACCTGAAGCTGCTGCTGGCCTACGGCACGGTCAGCCAGCTCGGCCTGCTGATGGTGGTCCTCGGCGCCGGCACCCGCGACACCGCGCTGGCCGGCGCGGCGATGGTGCTGGCCCACGCGCTGTTCAAGTCCACCCTGTTCCTCGTCGTCGGGGTCGTCGACCACGTAGCCGGCACCCGTGACCTGCGCGAACTCAGCGGCCTCGGGCGGCGGGTGCCGGCGCTCGCGGTGGTGGCGGGCCTCGCGGCGGCCTCCATGGCCGGCCTCCCGCCGCTGGCCGGATTCGTCGCCAAGGAGGCGGCGGTCGAGGCGTTCCTGCACGGCGGCACCGCCGACCTGGTGGTGCTCGCCGGCGTGGTGCTCGGCTCGGCGCTGACCGTGGCCTACACGCTGCGTTTCGTCTGGGGAGCGTTCGCGACCAAAGGCGACGTGCCCGCCACCGAGGCCCGGCCGGTCGGGTGGCCCTTCCTCGCGCCGGCCGTCGTGCTCGCCGCCGCCGGCCTGGCGGTGGGGCTCTTCGCGCCCGCCGTCGACAAGGTCCTCGCCCCGTACGCGGACCTGTACGAGAGTGCCGAGCCCGGCTACCACCTCGCGCTGTGGCACGGGCCGACCCTGGCGCTGGGCCTGTCGGCGCTGGCGGTCGCCGGCGGCGTGGGGCTGTTCCTCCTGCGGCACCGGGGGCGGCTGGGCACGTCGGTTCGACTGCCCTTCGACGGGGCCGCGGTCTACGACCGGCTCATCGGCGGGGTGGACCGGCTCGCGGTGGAGCTGACCGGCGCCACGCAGCGCGGCTCCCTCCCCTTCTATCTCGGCGTCATCCTGCTGGTGATGATCACCTTGCCGGGTGGGGCGCTGCTGGCCGGGATGCCCTGGCCGCAGCAGTTCCAACTGTGGGACACCCCGTTGCAGGCCGTCGCCGCCGCGGTGGTGATCGTGGCCGCCGTGGCCGCCGCCCGCGCCCGGCGCCGACTGACCGCGATGATCCTCGTCGGCGTCGCCGGCTACGGCACCGCGCTGCTGTTCATCCTGCACGGCGCCCCGGACCTGGCCCTGACCCAGTTCCTGGTGGAGACCGTCACGATCGTCATGTTCGTACTGGTCCTGCGCCACCTCCCCGCCAAGTTCTCCGAGCGGCCCATCCGGTCCAGCCGGCGCGGTCGCATCGCGCTCGGCGTCGCCGTGGGCGTGGTCACCGCCGGCATGGCGTACGTCGCGGCGGGAGCGCGGATCGCCACCCCGATCTCCGTCGACTTCCCCGACGAGGCCGTCTCCTACGGCGGCGGCAAGAACATCGTCAACGTGACCCTGGTGGACATCCGGGCGTGGGACACCATGGGCGAGATCGCCGTGCTGGTGGTGGCCGCCACCGGCGTGGCCAGCCTCATCTTCCGCCACTCCCGGGACCTCGACCTGCGCAGGGGCATCCCCGGCGTCGGCCGCACCGAGTCGGCGCGGCCCCGCTGGCTCACCACCGGCGCCACCACCCGTCAGCAGTCGGTCATCCTCCAGGTCGTCACCCGGCTGCTGTTCCACGCCATCGTGCTCTTCTCGATATACCTGCTCTTCTCCGGGCACAACGCCCCCGGCGGCGGATTCGCCGCCGGACTGGTGGCCGGGCTCGCGCTGGCCGTGCGCTACCTGGCGGGCGGTCGCACGGAACTCAACGGGGCCGCCCCGGTCGACGCCGGCGCGGTGCTCGGCGCCGGGCTGTTCGTCGCGGTCGGCACGGGCGTCGCCGCGATGCTGCTGGGCGGGGAGTTCCTCCAGAGCGCCCTGCTGGACCTGCACCTGCCGGTCTTCGGCCACGTCCACTTCGTCACGTCGGTCTTCTTCGACGTCGGCGTCTACCTCATCGTGGTCGGCCTGGTCCTGGACATCCTGCGCAGCCTGGGCGCGGAGATGGACCGGCAACAGGAGACCGACCAACGCGAGACCGAACAGGCCGACGACCGGACGAAGGAGCTGGTGTGAACCCGAACCTGACCTACGTCCTCGTGGTCGGCGTCCTCTTCGCCGCCGGGGTGACGCTGCTGCTGGAGCGCAGCCTGACGCGGGTGCTGATGGGCGTCATCCTGCTCGGCAACGGCGCCAACCTCCTGCTGCTCACCGGCGGCAAGGCCGGCGGGCCGCCGATCGTCGGCACCACCGCCGAGGGGGACATGAGCGACCCGCTGCCCCAGGCCATGGTGCTGACCGCGATCGTCATCACCCTCGGCATGACCGCGTTCCTGCTCGCCCTGGCGTACCGCAGCTGGCACCTCAACGGGCACGACGAGGTGCAGGACGACGTCGAGGACCGCCGCATCATGGAGCTGGCCGACCGGGACGAGGGACCGGGCACCGCCGACAACGACGCCGGAGACGGTGACGGAGACGGCGACGTCGCCCTGGCCACCGTGCCCGCCGACGACACCACGGCCAGCCCGGCCGGGGACGCGGGGAGGGGCCGATGACCTGGCTCGTACCCCTGCCGGTGGTGATGCCGCTGCTCGGCGCGGCCCTGACGCTGCTGCTCGTCGGCCGGCCACGCGCCCAGCGCTGGGTCAGCCTCACGGTCCTCACCGCCACCGTCGCCGTGGCGGCCACGCTGCTGGTCCGCTCCTCCGTGGACGGGCCGCTGGTCGTCGAGGTCGGCGGCTGGGTGGCGCCGCTGGGCATCGTCCTGGTCGCCGACCAGCTCGCCGCGCTGATGCTCGTCGTCTCCGCCGCCGTCACCCTCTGCGTGCTCGTCTACTCGATCGGGCAGGGCACGGCCGACGGCAACGAGGAGACGCCGCTGTCGGTCTACCACCCGACCTACCTCGTGCTGACCGCCGGCGTGTGCAACGCGTTCCTCTCCGGCGACCTGTTCAACCTCTACGTCGGCTTCGAGATCCTGCTGGTCGCCAGCTACGTGCTGCTGACCCTGGGCAGCACGGAGACCCGGATCCGGGCCGGCACCACGTACGTCGTCGTCAGCCTGCTGTCGTCGCTGATCTTCCTGGTCGCGATCGGCCTGGTCTACGCGGCGACCGGCACCCTCAACCTGGCCCAGCTCGTGGACCGGCTCGACGCGCTGCCCGACGACATCCGGCTCGTGCTGCAGGGCATGCTGCTGCTCGCCTTCGGCATCAAGGCGGCCGTGTTCCCGCTGTCGGCCTGGCTGCCGGACAGCTACCCGACCGCCCCGGCGCCGGTCACCGCGGTCTTCGCCGGCCTGCTCACCAAGGTCGGCGTGTACGCGATCATCCGCACCGAGACGCTGCTGTTCCCCGGCGGGCGCACCGCCGACCTGCTGCTGGTGGTGGCGGCGCTGACCATGGTGGTGGGCATCCTCGGCGCGGTCGCCCAGTCCGACGTCAAACGGCTGCTGTCGTTCACCCTCATCAGCCACATCGGCTACATGCTCTTCGGCGTCGGCCTGAGCACCTCCCTCGGGCTGTCCGCGGCGATCTTCTATGTGGTGCACCACATCACCATCCAGACGACCCTGTTCCTCGCCGCCGGCCTCGTCGAACGCCGGGGCGGGAGCACCGCCCTGGACCGGCTCGGCGGGCTGGCCCGACTCTCGCCGCTGCTGGCCGTGCTGTTCTTCCTGCCCGCGCTCAACCTCGCCGGCATCCCACCGTTCTCCGGCTTCCTCGGCAAGCTCGGCCTCGTCCAGGCCGGGGTGGACGACGGCGGCCCGCTGGCCTGGACGCTCGTCGTCGGCGGGCTGCTCACCAGCCTGCTCACCCTCTACGCCATCGCCCGCGTGTGGAACCTGGCCTTCTGGCGTGCCCCGCACCCGGACATGCCGGACGTCGGCGACGCCGTGCGGGCCGCCCGCACCGACGGTGCCGAGCAGCCGCACAAGGCACCGACCCCCGAGGCGTCGGGCGCGGTGCTGCCCCGGCTGATGATCGGGTCGACCGCCGCCCTGGTGGTGCTCGGCCTGGCGCTGACCGTGGTGGCCGGGCCGCTGTTCGACATCAGCACCGACGCGGCCGACGACCTGCTGCGCCGCACCCCGTACGTCGAGGCCGTGTTCCCGGACGGTGCCCCGTGACCAGTGACCCGATGAGCCCGCCGAAGCCCGTCGCGCCGGCGAACCCGCCGCTGACCCGCACGGCCCTCCGGCGCAACCGGATCGTCGCCGTGACCGGGCTGACCGGCGTCTGGGTGCTGCTGTGGGGCACCCTCTCCTGGGCCAACCTGATCAGCGGGCTGGTGCTCTCCGTCGTGCTGCTGGCGGTCTTCCCGCTGCCGCCGGTGACCTTCGCCGGACGGATCCGCCCCGTGCCGCTCGCGCGGTTCTGGGTGCGTTTCCTGCGGGACCTCGTGGTCGCCTCCGCCCAGATCGCCTGGCTGGCGGTGCGGATCGGGAAACCTCCACTCAGCGCGATCATCGCCGTGCCGCTGCGGGTCAACACCGACCTCAACCTCACGCTGACCGCCGAGGCGCTGTCCCTGGTGCCCGGCAGCCTCATCATCGAGGCCGACCGGACGACCGGCACCCTCTACGTGCACGTCATCGGCGTCCGCAGCCGCGAGGAGGTCGAGCGGTTCCGGCAGGGCGTGCTCGACCTCGAAGCGCGGATCGTCGCCGCCATCGGCTCGCCCGACGAACTGCGCCGCGTGACGCAACCCCACGCCGCCGGCCCGTCGGAGCCGACCCACCCGGAAGGGGTACCCAGATGACCGTCGTCGCCGTGACCGTCGCCGCGCTGCTCGCCGTGGCCGTCGGGCTGACCCTCGTCCGCATCATCCGCGGACCGTCCATCCTCGACCGCGCCGTCGCCACCGACGTCCTGCTCGCCGTCGTCGTCGCCGCCATCGCCACCGAGGCCGCCTACAGCCGCGACGCCACCGCGCTGCCCGTGCTGGTCGTCCTCGCCATCCTCGGGTTCGTCGGCTCGGTCAGCGTCGCCCGGTTCGCCGCCCGGAGGAACGACAAGTGACGCTCGACGCCGTCCTCGACGTCGCCGCCGGCGTCTGCCTGATCGCCGGCGCGCTGCTCTGCGTCGCCGCCGGGGCGGCGCTGCTGCGCTTCCCCGACCTGCTCGCCCGGATGCACGCGGCGGCCAAGCCCCAGGTGCTCGGCCTGCTGCTCGTCCTGCTCGGCTGCGCGCTGCGCCTGCGTACGGGGGTGGACATCACCACCCTCGTGCTCGTCGGCGCCTTCCAGCTCGCCACCGCGCCCGTCGCGGCGCACATGGTGGGCCGGGCCGGCTACCCGCACGACGAGATCCGCCGCGACCTGCTGATCACCGACGAACTCGCGCCCCACCTGGACCGCATCAGCTCCGGCCGCTCCTGACCGGAAGGGCCGCGGCGGCTCTCCGGTAGCCGCGCGGACGGCGGGGAGTCGACCGACGCGGCCGCCGCTCGACGCCGTCTGACGACGACGTCGAGCGGCGACGGCCCGTCACGATCGGCGTCCGACCGGACATGGAGTGGACGTGAGCTCCGCGACCGAGCACGAGGACCGTTTCCGAAGCGTCTACGCCGAGGGCTTCGAGCCGCTGCTGGCGTACGCCCTGCGGCGCGTCGAGCACCCCGAGGACGCGGCCGACGTGGTCGCGGAGACCTTCCTCGTGGCCTGGCGGCGCAGACACGAGATGCCGACGGAAGCCGAGGCCCGGCTGTGGCTGTACGGCGTCGCCCGGCGGGTGCTCGCCAACCACCATCGCAGCGGCAGACGCCGGCAGCGGCTGGGCGAGCGGCTACGACAGGGGCTCACGGCCGCGATCGCCGCCGACCCGGGCAGCGAGGTGCCGGCACGGCTCACCGTCCAGGCCGCGCTGGCCCGCCTCTGTGAGCTGGACCGGGAGGTGCTGATGCTTACCGTCTGGGAGGGCCTGGAGCCCCGGGAGGCGGCGGCGGTCCTCCGGGTGAGCCCGGCCGTGGTCCGTACCCGCCTGTCGCGCGCCCGGGCCAGGCTGCGCGATCTCGTCCGTGACGACCCCGACCCACCCGGACATGTACTCGACGTCCTGACCGCACCCACCCCGAAGGAGGGCCGATGACCGAGGAGCACCTCGACCGGATGGTTCGAGACGCCGACCCCTACCGACCCGCCGTCATCCGGCGCCTGGACGGGGCGAAGCAGACCCTCCTGGAGGAGATCATGTCCGAGCCGAGGCTCGAACGCATCGTCGAGTCACCGCCACCACGCTCCCGAACGGGCCGCGGCATCGTTCGCCGCTTCGCCGGCGCGCTGACCGCCGCCGCCGTCCTCACCGGCCTCCTCGCCGTGTCCACCGTGCTGCGCGAACATCCGGACGACAGCCAGGCCCCTCCCACTGATGCGGCCAGTGCGGGTGCCCCCGTCGTCTACTCGCCGGTGGCGATGAAGGCCGCCGAGGGGAACCCGCGGCTGCTCATCGACCAACCAGGCTGGAAGGTGGTCACCGTCTACGGGTTCACCGAGCAGCAGGGCACCATCGCGTTCAGCAACGACGGGCGCCAGTTGGAGATGAACTGGTACCCGGCCGGACAGTACGAGAGCTTCCACGCCGACCGGCTCCACGTCAGCCCCCCGCAAGCGGTGCGGGTCGACGGCTGGCCGGGCGACCTGTTCCGCTACAGCTCCGACGACTTCGCGGTCATGCTCCGCCCTCGCGACGGCGTCTTCGTCGAGCTGCGTGCCGGAGGAGGCTGGAGCCGGGACGAGTTCGACACGGTCCTCGCCGCCGTCGTCCGCGTCGACGTACGCACCTGGCTGGCCGCGCTACCGGCGGAGATCGTCACGCCGGCGCGGGTGGACGAGGAGGCGGCGAAGGTGCTCGCCGACGTGCCGCTGCCGCCGAACTTCGACCCCACCGCGCTGAGTGACGTCGGCACCAACGACTCCTACCAGTTCGGCGCCCAGGTGACCTCCCGGGTCGGCTGCGCATGGATCGCCGAATGGCTACGCGCGAAGCGGGCCGGCGACGACGCGGCTCTCCAACGCGCCGGCGACGCCCTGCGCAGCAGCCACAACTGGCGCGTGCTGCACCAGATGAACGACGAGGGCGACTGGCCGGAGGTGTTCTGGGAGATCGCCGACAAGGTCGCCGCCGGAAACCCGCCGCCCGCGTACGCCCAAGGGCTGGGCTGCGACTGAGCGCCTCGACCGTCGCCACGCCGGCACTCGCGCAGCGCGGGTGCCGGCGTCGAGGGTCCATTGCAGGCTGCGGCGCGGGGTCCACTGCCTGTCGCGGCGGCGCTGGGGCATCAGGAGAGCGCTGCCGTGGGCGACCACCGAGCCGTTTTGGGCGGCTGGTCTCTAGGACGCCTGGCGGATGGGCATGTCGGCCCGCCAGACATCGGCCAGGTCGCTGAGCGGGACGTCGAGGGCCTGACTGAGGCCGACCACGGTGCCGAACGCCGGTGCGGGAAGGCGACCCGCCTCGATCTTGCGTAGCGTCTCGGGGGAGATGCCGGCTGCCAGGGCCACCTCGACGAGGCTGCGGCCGGCCCGCGCGGCCCGGAGGGCGGCTCCGAGGCGCTGGCCCGCTGCGATCTGTTCGGCGGTGAGTGGTTGGCGAACCATGCCAGCAGGATACCCCCGGATCATCCCGACCCGGCGTGGTATAAAAATACCGCACAGGGGAGAGGGAGGCTGTCGTGATCGAGCTCAAGTCCGCCGAGGAGATCGACCGGATGGCGGTGACCGGCCAGTTCGTCGGCGAACTGCTCGCCGAACTGCGCGACGTCGCCGCGGTCGGCGTCAACCTGATGGACCTCGAACACCACGCCCGCCGCCGAATCAAGGAACGCGGCGCCGAATCCTGCTACTGGGACTACGCCCCTTCGTTCGGCCGCGGACCGTTCCGCAACGTGCTGTGCCTGTCGGTCAACGACGCGGTGCTGCACGGCCTGCCGCACAACTACGTCCTGCGCGACGGCGACCTGCTCAGCATCGACATGGCTGTCGGCATCGACGGCTGGGTCGCCGACTCCGCGCTCTCCGTCGTCGTCGGCACCCCCGACCCGGCCGACCTGAAGCTGATCGAGGCCACCGAGGTCGCACTGGAGGCCGCCATCACCGCCGCCCAGCCCGGCGGTCGCCTCGGCGACATCTCCGCCGCGATCGGCGAGGTCGCCCGCACCTACGGCTACGGCGTCAACGCCGAGTTCGGTGGTCACGGCATCGGCCGCACCATGCACGAGGCCCCGCACGTGTCCAACGACGGCCGCCCCCGCCGCGGCCTGAAGCTCAACCCCGGCCTCACCATCGCCATCGAACCCTGGTTCTGCCGCTCCACCGACAAAATCAAGTTCGACAAGGACGGCTGGACGATCCGTTCCGCCGACGGCTCCCGCACCGCCCACTCCGAGCACACCGTCGCCATCACGGCTTCCGGCCCTCAGGTCCTAACCCGCCGCCCCACTCACGGCGCCGCCTCTGCCGACCCCACCAGGAAGCCCGCCGCAGCCTCCTGACCCACTGCCCGCCCCGGGCGTGAGCGGATAACGACGGGACAGCGGGCTGGGGCTGCGCCGACGACTCTCGCGGACGACGGTCCCGCTGACGGCTCTCGCCGACGATGGTCTCGCTGGAAGCTGAGACCTGGTCAGGATTCAGAGCGCCTGACTATTCCGCCGTTCCTGCTGGCCGGCTGGCACCGGGTCGGGTGCCGTCTCATCGGCCTGTCGGAGCGGCTGCCGGTCGTCGGGCGGTTGCGGCGGCGAGATCCAGGTGACCAGTACGACTGAAATGATCATCAAGAGGAACCACGACGTCAGCTTTGTCAGCGAGACCGGATGCCATCCGCCCACTTGGCTCGGGTAGAGCCAGGCGTTCGACCAGGTGGCGATGTTCTCCGCGAGCCAGATGAAGAAGGCGACGAGGAGGAAGGCCAGCAGCAGCGGTATCCGCCACCGCACCCGGAAGATGCGGAAGTGCATGACACAGCGCCCGAACACGAGTGCGACGAGCGCGACGAGCAGCCACCGCAGGTCCTGCACGTAGTGGTTGGCGAAGAAGTTGAGATAGATCGCAGCCGCCACCGCGGCCGTCAACCAGCGCTTCGGGTAGCGCGTGAAGCGCAGGTCGAACAACCGGTTCACCCGGACCATGTAGGAGCCGACCGCGGCGTACATGAAGCCGCTGAACAGGGGCACCCCGCCGAGCCGGAGCACGCCGTCGGGCTCGTAGGTCCACGAACCGATGTGGGTCTTGAACAGTTCCATGAGCGTTCCGACGAGGTGGAACAGGACGATCACTCGTAGCTCGCGCAGAGTCTCGAGGCGACCGGCCACCATCGCGACCTGGATGGCGATGGCGGCGACCGTGAGGGCATCGTTGCGGGCGAACGCTGCTTCGTCCGGATACCACAGGTGCGCCGCGCAGAGGACCGCGAGCATGGCGGCACCGAACACACATGCCCATGCCTGTTTGAGCCCGAAGGCCAGGAACTCGGTCAGCCACCCGGCCGGCCCGTGACGCGGCAGCCGGGCCAGCGCCACGCGCAAGCGGGCATCGATCGCGCGTTCGGCCGTGGTGAGCGAAGCCGGTTCGACGGGGACGTGTCGCATCGCCCGAGGTTAGTGCTCCCGAAACGGCGACATCCGCGCCGGCGGCACGCGGATGGCCCGCACGATCGCGACTGGCTGGACGACGCTGCCGAAGCTGCCGTCTTCCTGCGCCGCGTGGCTCCCGGGCCGCCGTGACGCGTCAGGCCAGATCAGCCGATGCCGTCGACCGCGGCCCTGAGTGCGTTGATCGACGGGTCCCAGCTGAAGTTCAGGACGGGGAGGCCGGAAGCGCCGGCATTGCTGTCGCCACCAAGGACCACCGCCCGCGGCTTACCGGTGCCCTGGGGGACTACGAGGTACCAGTTGCCCTTGACATTCGCGATGAACACTTCATCTACCTCCTGGTCGGACGGGTTCGGGTTGGCGACGTCTCCGACGTAGTTCTCAGAATCCACCGTCGCGCGGAAATCCGTCGGACTGCCGGTGTTCAGCCAGAGACTCGTATGCACATGCGGCCCGACACCACGGTCACTGCCGTGCGCCGAGGCGCCGGAGTACGCGATCGTCTGGCCTCGCGACACACGTTGACCGGTCGAGACGGCGATCCTCGACAGGTGCAGGTGCCGGGTGTAATTGCCATCGTCGTGGGCCATCCCCACGACGCGCCCGGTCGCGGTGGAGGTGTCGGTCTTCACGTAACGGATGGTGCCGTTCGCCGCGGCCTTGACGGCAGTGCCGGTTCCGACCGCATAGTCGGTGCCCGGCTCACCCGAGGGTGGCCTCCGATTCCGGTGGTCCTGCCACGAACTCGAAATCCGGACGCTTCCGCACGGCCTCTGATAGCTGCCGGCAGCCTGAGCGGAGCCGGGCAACAGAGCGAAGGCGGCCGACACCCCGGATGCCGCCAACGCGGCGCCTGTGATGAACCCCCGTCTCGAAAGTCCACGCAGATAGGCGATGCCACCGAGATCCTCGGGCCGCAGATCGCCGTGACTGACATTCTGCAGTAGAACGCCGAGGCGGCATGGGCCACGTGGTGATGGACGACCTCGATGCGGTCCGGGCTGTAGCCACCGAAGTATTCGGGCGCCAGCAGCTTGCGGATCAGGCGGCCGTCCGTGATGGGCTCGGCCTGCTCCGGCCAGCGCGGATTCCAGCCGACGACCACGGCGTCCACGTCGGCCGGCCCGATGCCAGCCTGATCCAGGCAGAACGCCGCCGACCTGGACGCCGCGCGCGAGCCCGCGTTGCGTTTGCGGCGGTTCAGGCGCTCCTCTTCGACGAACGCCACGATGCCGGTCTCCTCGTGCAGCAGGCAGGCCGACGAATCATGCTCGTACGGGCCGCCCAGCCCCAGCAGGTAACCCACGTCAGGGCCTGCCCGCGGCGACGCTGGTCCCCTCCAGGACCAGCGGGGTCAGTTGCGAGAGCGCGTCGATGTGCAGCGTCCCGGGAATGTGGCCGTAGATGCGGAAGCGGTCGTACATCACCGTCTCGGCGAAGTTCGCGGCCTTGGCGCCGATGATGTCGTTGATGAGGTTGTCGCCGACGTACCAGCAGTCGCTGCCGTCGAGGCCCATCCGCTCCAGCCCGATCTCGAAGATCTTCGGATCCGGTTTCTCAGTCCCGATGTCGTGGGAGTCGAGCACCATTTCGAAGAAACCGAGCAGTCCATAGGAGTCGAGCTCCTCGTCGAGCCCTCCGTCCGAGTTCGAGATGACGCCCAGGCGGACACCGGCGTGGCGCAGCGCGGTCAGCGCGGGTATCGCATCGGGGTCGAGCAGGCGGAAGAGGTCCGGCCGGGCGAACACACGGCGCAGCGCACGGCACGCCTCGGCCTGTGGGATGTCCAGCAGAGCCGCGAGGGTGAGACCGGTCTTGTCCACGTAGTCGCGTCCTCTCGGCAGCGGCAGGTGGCGTGCCGGGAACGACGTGACCATGGCGGCGGTTGCCAGCTCGATCGGGAGTCCGGTGATCCCCTCGGCGGAGAGCTCGGTCACGAGGAACTCGCCGTCGGCGTGGACGAGTGTCATGCCGACGTCGAACAGGACTGCTTTGGGCGGACCGGAGACCATCTGCTGTCCAACCTTTCATCGAGGGGAGACCGAACAGGACGGTCGGCTACAGATCGCTCGGATCGGCGTACAGCGCGGCGACGACGTCCTCACGCTGGAGCATCGCCGCGCACCAGTCGTAGTGGCCGTCCTTGCCCGTCGGGTCGTAGGCGTTGCTGGTGAGCACGGCGTAGACCGCGCGATAGAGCAGAAGCCGGGTCATCGGATATCCGGCCTGGTCGTGCAGGCGGCGGAGCAGCTCTTGGTCGAACGTCCGGTGCTCGCTGCCGTACATGTCGAAGATGGCGGCGGTGACGCTCGCCTCGAAGGCGGGATCGGCTTCGGTGGTGAGGAATCCCCAGTCGAGCACCGCGGCGGGGGCGCCGTCCGCGGTGACCAGGACATTGGCCGGGACGAGGTCGCCGTGCACGATGGTGCCGGGCCCGGCGGGCAGGTGTTCGATCAGCAGCCGGATCCGTTTCATCAGCTCGTCGAAGCCGTCGACGGATGCGGCGAGCTGTCCGCCGTAGCGTTCCACCCGGCGGTCGAGCAGGGCGGACAGGGCGGAGTGCCAGGTGTCGTGCCCCTGCCATGCCGGGATGTCCTCGTCGATGACCGTCAGCGCCCGGCAGCTGACGCCGGCTGCGGTGGCGCGTAGCTCCGCCAGGATGGCGAGCATGCAGTGCTGAGCCTGCTCCACGGTCACCTGCCCGGACCGCAGGGCGTCACGCAGCGGCACGCCACTGAGTTCGCGTTCGACCGTGACGGTGTGTCCGGCCATCTCGTGGATGTCGAGGATCTCGGGGGTCCGGAAGGAGAGACGCTGGTCGCTCAGGTGGGTGTAGAAGCCGCGCAGGGGTTCCAACTCGGCGCGCTGCCGCCGGAACCAGACCTTGCCGACGAGTCCGTCGCCGAGGCTGTAGACCTCGCCCTCCATGCCTCGTCCGATGACCTCCGCCCCGGCGAACCCGAGGCCGCTGAACCGTGCCGGCCAGTCCACACTGTCATGATCGACCATCGTGCTGTCCTTTCTGCTGCTGCTCCGCGCGGAACCGCGCGGCCATCCGGTACGAGTCCTCGTCGCGCTGCACGAGGAGCAGCGGCTGGTAGCCCGAGGGCATCACGGCGTCGTAGCCGAACCACTGGAGGACGGCATCGGCGGTGCCCGCCACATCGGCGGTGCCCGCCACATCGGCGGTGCCCGCCACATCGGCGGCCAGGTCCTCGTAGTAGTAGGTGCGGTACGGCGTGCCCGTCCGCTGGAAGAAGTGGAGCCATGCCGCGTTCGACTCCGCTATCTGCCGCTCGATGCAGTCCAGGTCGTCGAAGTCGTAGAGGTCACCGGCCGCCATCCGCTCCCGCGCGGCGGCCAGCACTCCTGGCGCGGCCCAGTACGCGTCGTCATACACGTACCTGGCCTCGTCCCTGTCGCTGCGGGCAGCGAACGCCCCGGTGGCGTAGGCCCTGAGTGTCGAAACCGCTTGCAGGGCGGTGTCGCGTCGACGCAGGAACACCATCTTGACCTTCTCGGGGCCGAGGCGGCCGGCGAGGAGGTCCTCGAGGGCCGCCTCCAACCCGTACCCGGAGACCTGGTGCCAGAAGATCTTCATGCCGCAGCGGGTGTCCTGCGACCGGCTCATGAACCAGTCCAGATAGCGGACGATGTCTGCCTTTCCGCCGCCGTCGGACAGGCGCAGGCCGGACTCCTGGATGGTGGCGCGCGAGAAGGCCTCTTCCGCGCGCGGAAGGCCTGCTGCGGCCAGCGCATGGCACAACACGTTGGAACCCGTCCGGGCGGTGCCCGCCACCAGGTAGAGCTCTGTGGCTTTCATGCGTCACCATTCTTCAGGAGATGGACCCAGTCCTGCTGCAGCGGCGGTCGGAGTCCATAGCACATGTCGCTGTACCGCTGCTGCAGGGCTCCGGCGACCGGCCCGTCGCCGCCGGCGAGCCGCACACCGTCGACCGCGGCCACCGGGCGGATCTCGTCCAGGGTCCCGGTGAGGAACACCTCGTCCGCGCTGAGCAGGTCACTGCGCGTCAGCGACTGCTCCACCACGGGAACGCCGAGGTCCTCCGCGAGGAGTCTGATCGCGATCCGCCGGGTGATGCTGTCGAGTATCCCGTCGGCTACCGGTGGAGTGTGGGCCGTGCCGCGTCGTACCGCGAAGACCGCCGCGCCCGCCGTTTCGGCCACCGTTCCCCGGTCGTTGAGCAGGATGGGCTCGTCCGCCCCGCGCGCGGCGGCCTCGATGCGCGCCATCCGCAGCGCGGCATAGCCGGCCCCGACCTTGGCGGCGGTCGGCATCACCGTGTCCGGGCAGCGTCTCCAGCTGGTGACCGCGCAGGTCACCGCCGCAAGCCGATCCGCTGGGCCGTCGACCTACGCGGCGGACCAGCCGCGCTGCTGTTGGCGGTCCTGTTCGACCGGGGTGCGGACGTGCGCTACGTCAGCGGCACGGTCACCTCACGGATGGCGGAGGCGTTCCACGGCGAACGCAAGACCGACGCCCACGACGCCTACGTCATCGCCCAGACCCTGCGCATGCGCGGCGACCTACCGACCCTCACCCTCGCCGACGGGGTGCAGCAGCAGTTGAAGCTGCTCGTCTCCCGCCGCCTCGACCTGGTCGCCGACCGGGTCCGCCTTACCGCCCGCATCCAGGACCTGCTGGCCATGATCAGCCCAGCGCTCGAGAAGACGCTGAACCTGCGCAGCAAGGGCGCGCTGCGGCTCCTCGCGCAGTGGCAGACACCCGCCGGACTGAGCCGCGCCGGTGAAGCCCGCATCCTGGACTACCTACGCCAGCACGGCGTCCGGGCCGCCAGGGCACTCACCGCCAAAGTCCTCACCGCCGCCCGGACGCAGACCATCGCCGTCGCCGGAGAGGCCACGTGGCCGGGATCGTGGCGCAGATGGCCACCGACCTGGAAGCGGTCAACGACCGCATCACCGCCATCGAAGAAACCATCGCCGTGATTGTCGCCGAGCACGAGCTGGGAGAGATCGTCACCAGCCTGCCCGGCATCGGCACCACCCTCGCCGCCGAGTTCCTCGCCCACGCCGGCACCCTCACCACCTCCCCAGCGCCGCCGCACTCGCCGCCCACGCCGGGCTCGCGCCGATCTCCCGCGACTCCGGCCGCAGGCAGGGTCACCAGATCCGGCCGCACCGCTACCACCGGGGCCTACGCCGGGTGTTCAGCATGTCCAGCTTCACCGCCCTGACCCACTGCCCACGATCCAGCGCCTACTACGACAAGAAGAGAGCTGAGGGTAAGACCCACCGCCAAGCCACCGCCGCCCTGTCCAGACAACGCCTCAACGTCCTCTGGGCCTGCATCCGCGACAAGATCACCTACCAGCCCTAACAAGCAAGATCAGCAGAGGTGGTGCTGTGCGAACTCGCGTAGAGACTCCTCCGGCGGATGCCAACCCGGGTGAACCGGTGCCACCGCGAGCCACTGCGGCGACCGCCGGTCGCAACCCGGGGTTCGTGTGCTCGGCGTGTGGTCCTGGGCTGGGCGAACGCGGGTCCGGGGAACGTGAGTGAACGTGGGCCACTCCCTGCCACCCCAGGTGAACCTCAGGTCGCTAGACTAGGCCCTCGCGCCCTCGTAGCTCAGGGGATAGAGCATCGGTTTCCTAAACCGTGTGTCGCAGGTTCGAATCCTGCCGGGGGCACCTCGAAGATCAGCAAAAATGCCATCTGAGCAGCGGATACGTTACCGCGTCGATCGGCCAGCCTGAGCAGCCGGATGCCACCCGCAGCCGCCGGTTGCAGCCGTCCGTGCAAATACGTGCAATGATCTTGAACCCTTTCGGGCGATCGTTTACGCAGGCCACAGGGCGTAGAAGCAGAGAGGTCGCAGTGCCACCACGGCCCCTGGCGCTCAGCCCGTGATCAACCTCCGTTCGCAGCAGCCAGCGTGATCAGCGAGTCGGATGACGGGAAGACGGGTTCAAGTCTCAGCGTTGCCGAAACGTTCTCTCTCTAATCAAGGGGCCGCGCAAGCGCAACGCGCCCGCCGCGCTCGGCCTGCTGGCGGTCTCCGGCCGGCATCGGCCGGCGCGGTGGGCTGCATCTCCTGGTTGAACTGGCAGGGTGAAACCGGTCGCGCTTCGTGGGTGACGACGTGTCGGGAGTTGCCATCCGTAGGATCGTCCCGGTGGTTTCCCAGATGGATGCAAAAGACGGTGATGTCGGCTTGGCCCTGCCGGTGCCGGCTGCGGGTTCCCGCGATGCGTTTCGCGTGGAGTTCGTCCCGACCAGCGAGGGCGGTCGGTTCGGTGAGTTCCAGCTCTACGTGGGTGGCGTCCCGATCGGGGATGGCAGCACATCTGCCTGGTACCCGCACTACATGGATCTTCGCCGCCTGTGCAGCTTGGCGGAGCAGCCTGGCGTACGGGAACGGGGGCCGTTGCACCTTGGTGACACCTTCGACCATCTGAACATGTACATGGAGATGACCGAAATCGACGTGGTATTCACCTTCACCACCCGCCCTCGCTTGGAGTGGGGTGAGCCACCGCCATGGGCGCCACCGGTGGGCGTATGGATGCGGCTGGGCGTTGCCCGTTTGGAGTTCATCAGCATCTGGCGTCAGGCCGAGCCGCAGTTCCGCTCTCTCATGGCAGGACGGTAACCGGCACTTCGTCAGTACGTCGGGGCTTCCCTCAGAGCTCAGCGAACAATGATTACCGGGCGAGTCGTCCTCATCCGGGCATCGAGACGGTTATCAGCCTGGCGGTCCTTCTTGCCGTGACGATCGCGGGGTTGTCGGCCACCGTCGTGGCCGGGGCGATCGGCTGCCGCGCCGCTTCGCGGCTTGCCACCGAGTACCTGGGACCAGGCGCGCGGAGAGCCGCCGACATGGCCAGCCGCCCCGGCCTTCGGGCCGGGGCGGTAACCCGTACACAACCGGGCAGCCGCGCGCCCACAGCGCAGCCGTGCCTTGGTGCGGGTGGCCCATGACGACGTTGGTCGGCAGCCGCTGCTACTCCGCAAGCTCCGGATGGTGCCCGCGGTCGAAGGCTCTTCGCTCGGCATCGATGAGGAGTGCGTGTACCTCTGCTTCGTTCCGCTCCACGAAGTCGGCATAGGCCCCAAGGGTCAAGATCATGGCGGAAGTCCTGGTCCGAACCGAGAGGTCTCCGATCGCAACGTCCTCACCCAGCTCGAAGCGGATGAGGGCCTCGGTCTCCAGCCAGGGCAGTTCCGGGCCGAATGCGCGCCGCATGGCAGATACGAGGAGCGGGTCTCCGCCGGGCATGTGAGATGCCACGATCGCTGCCGCAGCGATGGCCGAGACGGCCTCGTCATGCTCGAGGTATCCGGTGTTGAGTGCGGCCGTTGTCAGGGCAGCGCGAACCATTGCCGACCGCGCAGACGGATCGGCATCGTGGAGGTCACCGCACCAGTCGGCGGCAGTGTCGTTGTCAAACGGATCGATCTTGGCGATCATGGCTACGGCCGAGCCAGTCGGGGCGGGTCAGAGGCCCGAAGGCGACTCGGCCCGTACTCCACTTCTGAACCGTGTGTCGCAGGTTGGAATCCGGCCGGGGCACTTCGAAGATCAGCAAGGAAGAGGCAGCAGGGCCGACACCCCGATTTGCTGACCGAGCATGATGCGCAGGTCTTCGACCGTGAACTCTGCTACCGGCTTGCGCCGCAGCTCGGTGCAGCGTCGGACGAGGAAGGTGCTGCCCGGGTCGGGGTCCGGCCAGACCTCCCGCTCAAGCTGCTCGATGGTCGTCACGGCGGCCAGGGTAGTCAGCCTTGTGCCCACGCGGGCGGCTGTTTCGCGCTGCTCGACGGCACGGCTCGTCGAACCAATGAACGATCTTGTTGGGTGGCGGCGAGGAGAGCGGCCCGGGGAGCGGAGTGTCGGTCGACCAGCGAACGCACCGCGGCGACGTTGTGCGTCTTGCGGACGAGCTGGTACGTCCTCCGCGCCCCGGGCAGATCGCCGACGACCGGAAGGAGTGCGCCTGGGGGTGCCCGACGAACTCCTTCCGGCGATCGGCGAGCGGTGGCTCAGTTGAAGGTGTAGCAGTACAGCTGCACGTTGGCGGTGTAGTAGTAGTCGCTGACCTTCGTGCTGCTGCTGTAGGTCGTGCGGCAGTCGAGGTAGGTGTTGAAGCCGCCCATCTGGGCCTTCCACTTGGCGTCGTTCTCCGCCGACCAGATGGCGAGCGAGGCGGAGGATCCCGAGCCGTAACCCGTGTACCAGCCGACTGCGTTGGCTCCAGCGTCGGCGGACGCGGGGGCCGCACCCGCCAGCATGGACACCGCGGTCGCGCCGGTGACGGCGGTGGCAGCGAGGATCTTTCGAATCGCGCGCATTGAAGCTCCGTTCTGTTCGAAGGGATGCCCTGAGCCTGCCACGATAATCAACCACTGTCAATTCAACTGTGCCTGGTGTTGACAGTTGTTAAATCGTTCGTGGGGCGCGAGAGCTGTTTCGAGGATGTCGTCTTCTGTCCCCGCGCAGGTAGACGGCTTGAGGCGGCGTTCTGTGCCGCGATCCAGGCGGTCACATCTGATTTGAGGTCGGTGAGGCTGCGCCGGGCAAGCCGACGTGGTTGCGGTAGGTTGGCTCGCGGAACAGTTCGCCCAGGGTTCAGTCACGATGAGTAGTTCGGGGTGAAGTGCAGGTGGAACTGGCGTGCTCAATGAGTCCCTGCTGGATGGCGGGCTGGCGTAGCTGCCCAGCATGATGTGTGGTTCCAGTTCGGTCCTTGGCCCGCCCGGTCGATGGTGCGGAGGAAGCACATAACTCCTGGTGGTGACGTGTGCGCTGGGTCTGGCCGATCGGCCACGTCCACCGCGGCAAACAGGTCGGTGGTGCCGTGGCGGACGTAGTCGATGGTCACCGTCCGTCAAATTGGGCCAATTCCAGAGGGCGCGACCACGGGGCGGCGCGGGCCGGTTCGTAATTGGTCGCTCGACCTGGCGCGCCATGCTGTTGTTGGCCGCGATCGAGGTGGTTATGGCGACCGGTCCGGGGCGAGTTGCCGAGTCGCGGTCGAGCCGCCCATGGGCGTTGGACCATTTGCAGCTCGCTCTTGCCCTAATGGCGTGGAGTGCATTCCGTGGCAGCAGGTGATCGGCCCGCACGAGGCGTGCGTCGGGCGGTATTCCTGACCGGGCTGGTTGTCGCAGGTTCGGATCCTGGCCGGGCGAAGGGAATAGGCCATGACGCGACACTGCTCGTCCCGAAAGGGAGGGGCTCGTTTGTCTGGTTGCCATCCCTTGCACTCCGTCGTCGTACCCGAATCGCGGCCCGCGCGGCGCGGGGGGCGGACGCCGCCGGGTGGGGTGGGCCCTTACGCGGCCGACACCGCCGGGGGCACGGGCGCGATCGACCGGTACGACCCGTGGAGATAGAGCAGCGGCGCCTTCGCCGGATTCAGTGGGCCGTACGACACCGCCTCCCCGATGACCACCGAGTGGTCGCCCTGGTCGGAGAGGTCGCGTACGCGGCAGTCGAAGTAGGCAAGTCCCTCGCTGAACACGAGACAGCCGGTGGCCGGCGCCCGGTGCACCCGGACGCCGGCGAACGCGGCCGCGCCGGAGGGCCGCCGGGCGTCGGCGAACCAACGGGCGACGTCCCGTTGGTCCGCCGCCAGCACGGTGACCGCGAAGATCCCGGAGTCCCGGATCTGGGTGAGCAGCCGACTCCGGTGCTTCAGGCAGGTCAGGACCAGGGTGGGGTGCAGCGAGACGGTGGTGAACGAGTTGACCGTCATCGCCAGCGGGATGTCGTCGTACACGCTGCTGACGATGCCGACGCCGGTGGCGAACGCCCCGGCGGTACGGCGGAACTCCACTGCCCGGTCCTGGTTGGTCATGGCGTCAGTCCTGACCCCAGACCAGGCAGAACGGGTGTCCCACCGGGTCGGCGTAGACCCGGAAGCCGTGGTTGCGGCTGCCGCCGCCGCGCAGCCGGGTGGCGCCCAGCCGCAGCACCGCTTCCTCGGCCTCCTGGATGTCGTCCACCTCCACGTCGAGGTGGGCCTGCTGCGGGAAGGCCGGATCCGGCCACTGCGGCGGCTGGTAGTCGGCGACGCTCTGGAGGCAGAGGCGGGGATGCCCGTCCGCGCCCTTCAACGTCACCCAGTACCCGTCGCTGTCGGCCCACTCCAGGCCGGTCAGCTCGACGTAGAACTCCGCCAACTTCTCGGCGTCCGGACAGTCCAGCACCACCGAGTGCAGTCGACCGATCATCCGACCTCTCCCGTCATCGTCGTACGCGCGATGACCGGCGCCCCCGGTCACCGTGTCAGTGAAGGTACTCGCCGAAGGTGGTGAAGTAGTCGATGGCGCGCACGGGTGGCCCGGTCTCGGTGGAGACCTGGAGCAGCACCACCCCGCGGTCGTCGCCGTCGCCCGGTCCGCCGCTGGCGACGACCACACCGCCGTAGTCGGCCTTGACGATCCGGCCGGGCGTGCCGCCGTGCGCCCGGGTCGGCCGGGTGGCGGCCTTGACCCACAGCCGGAACCCCCGGTGCGTCGTCCACGCGTTGACGAACGGGTCCGACTGGCCGCGCACCAGGTCGCAGATGGTGGTGGCGCTGTCCCGCCAGTCGATGCGGGTGTCCTCGACGCCGATCCGGTGGTAGAACGACGCCCCCTCGGGCGGCTGCGCCTGGCCCCGGTGGCCCTCGGCGACCCGCTCCAACGCCTCCAGCGTGACCGGCACGTACTCCGCGAGGAGGCGCTCCAGGATCTGGCCGGCGGTGTCGTGCGGGCCGATCTTCACGCGGGCCTGGGTGATGATCGGGCCGGTGTCCAGCTCCTCCGCCATGTAGTGCACGGTGAGGCCGGTCTCCTCCTCGCCGTTGCGGATGGCCCAGTTGACGGCGCCGAACCCGGCGTACGCGGGCAGCAGCGCGTCGTGCGTGTTGACCGCGCCGCGTTCCGGGATCCGCAGCACCTCCGCCGGCACCCGGGTCCGCCAGTTGGTGGAGACGATGAGCTCCGGTGCGAGGTCGCGTAGTTGCTCGTGCAGGTCGGGCTCGCGGGCGGTGGCCGAGTAGCGCACCGGCAGTCCCAGGTCCGCCGCGGCCAGCTCCACGTCCGGCTCGCCGAGCCCGCTGAACTCGGCCCGGTGGGTGAGCACCAGCAGCACCTCGTGGTGCGGCGTGATGCCCCGCAGCACGGTCGCGCCGAGCTCGCCGTACCCGAAGAAGACGATCCTCACGGCTTCGCCGCCCCGGTGGCCCGCCCGGCGCGGAAGCGGACGGTGTTGACCCGCAGCCAGCCCGAGGAGTCGCGCTGGTCGAACACGTCGTCCGCCTCGAAGGTGGCGAACGCGGTGTCGTAGCGGCTGTGCGGGGAGCGGCGGCCGATCACCTGGACGGTGCCCCGGTGCACCCGCAGGATCGCGTCGCCGGTGACGTCCTGCTGGCTGAAGTCGATGGCGGTCTGCAACATCAGCCGCTCGGGGGCGAACCACAGGCCCCGGTAGACCAGGGCGGTGTACTTCGGCATCAGCTCCTCCTTGAGCTGCGCCACCTCCGGGTCGAGCACCAGCGACTCCACCGCCCGGTGGGCGTGCCAGAGCAGGCTGCCCGACGGGGCCTCGTAGATGTTGCGGGTCTTCATGCCGAAGATCCGGTTCTCCACGATGTCGAGCCGGCCGATGCCGTGCCGGCGGCCGATCTCGTCGAGCGCCTCCAGCACGGCGCTGGCGGACAGGGGCGTCCCGTTGACGCCGACCGGGTTGCCGCCCTGGAAGTGGATCTCGACGGTCTCGGGCTCGTCGGGGGTGTCGGCGATGTCGCGCACCCGGAACAGCAGCCCCTCGGGCGCGGGCTGCGCCGGGTCCTCCAGCGCCTCGCCCTCGTACGAGGTGTGCAGCAGGTTGCTGTCGATGGAGTACGGCCGTTCGCCGCTGCTGAGGTCCAGCTCGATGCCGTGCCTGCCGGCGTACGCGAGCAGGTCGCTGCGGGAGGCCAGGTCCCACTCCCGCCACGGGCTGATCACCGTGAGGTCGGGGCGCAGCGCGGCGAAGGTCATCTCGAAGCGGATCTGGTCGTTGCCCTTGCCGGTGGCCCCGTGCGCCACGGCGTCGGCACCGACCTCCTCGGCCACCCGCACCTGCGCGGCGGCGATCAGCGGCCGGCCGATGGAGGACCCCATCAGGTACTGCCCCTCGTAGAGGGCGTTGGCCCGGTACATGGGGAAGGCGTAGTCCCGGGCGAACTCCTCGCGCAGGTCGACCACCCGCACCTCGTCGGCGCCGAGCTTCTCGGCCTTGCGGGCGGCGGTGTCCAGCTCCTCGCCCTGCCCGAGGTCCGCGATGAACGCGGTCAGCCGGCAGCGGTACCGCTCCTTGAGCCAGACCAGGGCCACCGACGTGTCGAGCCCGCCGGAGAAGGCGAGCACGATGTGCTGGGGGGCGATGTTGTTCCGAGTCGACATGATGGTCACACCTCTCCGGCGGGCACGGTCGCCCACAGCTGGTCCATGGTTTCGTGGGTGAAGTCGCGGGTCAGGTCGGACGTCGAGGCGTACCCCATGTTGATGATCTTGCGGCGGCCCTGGCGGACCGGGGCGACCCGGTGCAGCGTGGTGTTGGTCCGCATCAGGTACAGGTCGCCGGGGAACAGCTCCATCGAGTAGATCGGCCGGCTGACCAGCGCCCGGTTGACCTCCGGACGCTCCTTGTTCCAGACCGTGTTGGGCACGCACTGGACGAAGCCGCCGTGCTCCACCGGCGGGCACTCGACCACCCAGACCAGCGCGAAGGTGAAGTCGTCCCAGTGCCAGCCGTGGGTGTCGCCGTCCTTCTCCAGGCAGGTGATGACGAACTGCTCCGGCTCGTACGGGCAGGGGTGCACCGGCTCGCCGGCCACCTCCGACAGCACCCGCAGGATCGGCTCCGCGGTGTAGATCCCGTTGATGACGGTGCCCAGTTCGGCGATCTCGGCCCGGGTCACGTTGCGCATCCGGCGCGGCGTGTAGTCGGTCTCGGCGAACCTCAGGTCCCGGCGCGTGCCGGCCTTGTCGATCAGCTCGTTGACCTCGTCGGCGACGGCCTTCTTGACGCTGTCGGGGGCGACGAAGGAGACCTTCGCGTGCCCCAGGTAGGAGAAGTCGCGGCGGGCCGTGGCGACGTCGTCCGGCGCCACGTCGCGCTCCACGTGCTCCCGCAGTTCCTGGTACAAGACTCTCGAGTCGAACACGGATCCTCCTTGGTTAACCTCGCGCCGCCGCGACGCGCGCGAAATCGATGACGGCCGCCGCCACCTGCGTCACGGCGGCGGAATGCAACACTCCGAAGTGGTCGGTGCCGATCCGCTGGGACCGGGCCGCCCCGACCCGCGCCGTCCACTGGGCGAGCTGCGCGTCGAGCAGATCCGCACCGATCACCAGCGCGGGAGTGTCGACCGGGCCGTCGTGGACGTACTCGGCGCTGGCCCGGACGTGGCGCTCGTAGCTGCGCCACCGGTGCGCCAGCAGCGCCGTGGGCACGGGCTGCTGGACGGCGGCCAGGCTGGCCGCGAGCGCGCCGAGGGCCAGCCGCTCGTCGAAGCCGGCCGGCTCCGGGCCACCCGTCACCCGGGGCCTCGGGGTGTCCGGCTCCAGGTCGAGGGCCCGGTGGATGTTCTCGGTGAAGGTGTCGAAGCGGTCCCGGACCTCGTCGGCCGGCAGCTCGTACCCGACGGGCGGAGCGGAGTCCAGCACGACCAGCGCCGAGCGCCGTCCGACCTGGTCGGCGGCCATCTGGTAGGCGACCTGGCCGCCGAAGGACCAACCGCCGAGCAGGTCCGGGACCAGCCCCGCCGCGTCCAGGTCGGCCCGGTACCGGCGGGCCAGCGCCGCCACCGTCGGCAGCTCCGCGCTGTCGCGGGAGGCGGTCACCCGCCAGTGCTCCGGCAGCTCCGCCAGCAGGTCCTGGTAGTCCTGCGGGCTGCCCCCGGCGCCGTGCACGAGGTGCAGGTGCGGCCCCGGGCCCGCCCGCAACTCCACAAGCGTCGACTCCGCCGCCACCGGCTGCGACCCGTTGCCCAGCAGGTCGGCCAACCGGCGGGGGGTCGGCTCGCCCAGCCACCGCACGACGTCCACCGCCGGTCGCCCGTCGGCCGCCAGCGCGTCCACCAGGCGCAGGGCGCTCAGCGAGTTGCCGCCGGCGGCGAAGAAGTCGACGTCCGCGTCGGCCGGCGGGCCGCCGAGCACGTCGGTCCAGGCGGCGACGACGTGCTCCCAGTCCGCCGACTCGGGCAGCGGGCCGGTCGCCCGGTCGCGGTCCACGGTGGCCGGGGCCGCGCGGCCGGCCCGGGCGCGGGTGGCGACGTCGAACGAGCCGACCGTACGCTGCGGCTCGGCGCCGCCGTCGGCCAGCACCTCGTCCAGGTCGTGCAGGAGGGCCAGCACGCTGCTCTCCCGGTAGCGCCCGGTGTGGTACTCGATCTCGGCGAGGTAGCCGCCGTCGGCCTCCCAGACGGACATCGCCAGGTCGGCCCGGGCGGCCCGGTTCGGGCTGGGCAGCAGCGTCGCCGGGACCGGGCCGAGCCGCAGGTCGGTGCCGATCGGGCCGAGGTAGCTCAGCAGCAGCGGCGCGGGATCGCCCAGCGCGCTCCGGGTCGCCTCGGGCAGCGCCCCGAACACCACCGGGTACGGCACCGCCTGGTGGGTCAGCATCTGCCACATCCCGTCCCGGGCGGCACCCACCACCCCCGCGACGGTGTCCGCCCCGTCGACCGTGGCCCGGGCCACGCAGAGATTGGCGGTGTACCCGAGCAGCGCCTGGTCGCGGGCGGTCATCCGGTTCGCGGTCACCACGCCCACCGCCACGTCCGGCCCGGCGCCGGCCCGGGCGAGCACGATCTGCGCCGCGCCGAGGATGACCGCGAACGGGGTGGCGAAGGTGGCCTTCGCCAGGGCGGCGATCCCGGCGCCCGCCTCGGCGCTGAAGCCGTAGCGCAGGATCGCGCCGGGCGCGCCGCTGGCCACCTCGCCCGGCAGGTCGGGTTCCAGGACGGCGGAGGCGGCGCCCGCGAGCGCGTCGCGCCAGTACGCCAGGCTCTTGTCCCACCGGCCGTCCGCGCGGGCCGCGGCCTGCTCCCGCGCGTACGTGCTGAACGGCACCGGGTCGGCCGGGAAGCTGACGGCACGTCCCTCCCGCGTGGCCGCGTACGCCTCGGACAGCTCGCCGACGAGCAGTTGGACCGCCCAGCCGTCGAGCACCACGTGGTGCACGGTCAGCAGCACCTCGTGCCGGTCGCCGACCCGGACCAGGGTGATCCGGGCCAGCGGTGCCGCCTCCGGTTCCATCGGCCCGGCGTGCACCTCCTCGGCGACGAGCCGCAGCAGTGTGCCCAGGTCGGCCGGTCCCGGGTCGTCCACCTCCACCCGGTGCGGGCCCACGACGATCCGGGGCGCCACCACCAGCGTGACGGCGTCCGCCTGCCGGACGACCGAGGTCCGCAACGCCTCGTGCCGGTCCACCATCGCCTGCCAGGCGACGGCCAGCGCCGCCTCGTCGAGCGGCTCGTCGACCGCGAGCCGCCAGGTGAGGTGGTAGACGGACCGGTCCCGGGCCCGCTGGTGCACCCACCACAGGGCCTCCTGCATGCCGGTGGCCGGGACCGGGCCCGTGGCCGCCCCGGCGTGCTGCTCAGCCACGGGTGGCGAGCAGCTCGGAGGTCAACCGCTTGCGGTCGACCTTGTCCACCTCGGTCAGCGGGATCTCCGCCCGGTGGTGGAACGCCCGTGGCCGCATGTACGGGGGCAGGTGTCCCACCAGCCGGGTGAGGTCGTCGTCGGCCAGCGCCGCGCCGGTGTAGACGGCGTGCAGGTCCAGCTCCCCGTCGGCGCCGGCCACGGTGAGCACCACGGCCTCCACCACGTCCGCGTGGGCGCGCAGCGCGGCCTCGATCTCGGCCAGCTCGACGCGGTTGCCGCGCACCTTCACCTGGTGGTCGATGCGGCCCTGGTGCACCAGCTCGCCGAACTCGCGGCGGACCCGGTCGCCGGTGCGGTACCAGTGCTCGGCGGTCAACGGCCCGGTGCCGTCGTAGAGCCGGCCCCGGTCGCCGTCGAAGGAGACGAACCGACCCGCGTTCTCCGTCGGGTCGAGGTAGCCAGGGAAGCGCTGCTCGCCACGGACGCACAGCTCGCCGTCGTCGCACGGGCGCAGGTCCTCGTCGAGCAGCACGTAGTCGAGGTGCGGGTAGATGTCCCCGATCGGCACCGACCGGTTCGACGACTCGATCCGGGCGGCCGGGTCGGCGGGCACCTCGTACGCGGTGACGATGACCGTGGTCTCGGTGGGGCCGTAGCAGTTGATCACGGCGGTGTTCGGCGCGGCGGCCGTCCAGTCGTTGACCTGCTCGATGGTCAGCGGCTCCCCGCCGAAGGAGCTCAGCCGCAGGGTCGGCATGCTCTCCGGTGCCAGCGCCCGCAACCGCTTGGCGAACGAGATCAGCGACGGCACGGACAGCCAGTGCGTGAGCCGCTTCGTGTTGATGAAGCGCACCGGCGTCAGCACGTCGCCGCGCTGCGCCACGCACAGGGTGGCCCCGGTGCCCCACGCGCCGAACATCGCCAGGATCGAGCCGTCGAAGCACATCTCGAAGGTCTGCGAGACCCGCGACTCGGGCCGGAACCGGTACCGCTTGGTCACCTCCGTCAGGAACGAGTCGACGTTGGCGTGGGTCGCCGGCACGCCCTTGGGCTTCCCGGTGGTGCCGCTGGTGAAGATGATGTACGCGAAGTCGTCGCGGCCCCGCTCCACCTCCGGCGGGATCTCCGCCGCGTCGCCCGGGGCGAGAAACCGGCGCCAGCCCTCACCGGTCAGGTCGAGGACCGTGACGGTGGTCTGCGCGCGGAACTCGGCCAGCCCGTCGCCGGAGGTGTCGTCGACCATGACGAGGTCGAGCCCCGCCTCGTCGGAGATGGCGAGGTTCCGGGCCGCCGGATTGGCGGGGTTGAGCGGCACCACCGTCGCACCCAGCCGCAGGGCGGCCAGGTAGGCGATGTAGCCGACGAGGCTGCGGGAGGTGAGCAGCCCGACCCGTCGGGGTGGCCGTCCCGGCGCGCGCTGCATGGCGGCCGACAACCGCTCGGCCGCGGCCCGCAACTCGGCGTAGGTCAGTGCGTCCGAGGCGACCTCGATCGCCACGTTGTCCGGGTACTGCCGGGCCGACGTACGGAACCAGTCGTAGAGGGTACGGGTCTGCATCGCACATCCTTCACAAGGTCTGCCGGTGCGGGCGTTCCGCCGCCGGCGCTGGGGTGGTCGACCGGTCTCGTTCCAGGTGCCGCAGGTGGTCGAAGGTGGTCCGCACCAGCGCGGACCGGGGGCGTCCCCGACGGGCCGACTCCACCGCGAAGCGCAGCGCCCGGGGCAGGTCCGCCCAGGCCCGCACCGCCTCGTCGTCGCCGAGGTGGCGGTACCGGAACGTCCGGTGCTGCGCGACGGCCCACAGGTCGTCCAGGTGCGCCCCGGCGGCCTCCGGGTGCGCGACGACGTGGTCGCGGAGGAACTCCAGGGCCGCGTCCTCGTCGAGCAGCCAGTCGCCGGGCAGCTCCGGCTCGTCCCCGGGGGCGCCGGTACGGACCAGCCACTGCGGCTGCCCGCCGGCCGGCGGGGGCATCCAGAAGCCGAAGGCCAGCGCGTTGCGCCGGTCCTGCTCCGGGCGCCACGCCGGCGGCGGGGTCATCGCGGCGAGCAGCCCGGCGGTGCCGAGCCAGCCGGCGTACGGCTCCTGTTCGCCGGCGGGCAGCAGCCCGCTGAACCCGTCGACCACGTGCCAGTCGTCGCCGCGCCGGTCGTCGACCAGCAGCCAGTGCGGCGCGTGGGCGGTGCCGTCGGCCGAGGGGGACCAGGGCAGCGCCGCGTTGTCGGTGACCACCAGCACCCGACCGTGGCGCCGCAGCTCCGCGTCGACGGACTCGACGACGCCGTCGACCGGGGCGGTGGCCCACGCCAGCCGGGTGCCGTCCGGCAGCCGGTCGAGCGGCACCCGGTGGTGGGAGAAGGCGAGCTGCCCCTCCGGCAGGTCCGTGCGCACCGCGACGCGTACCGAGTCGGCGAACCGGTCGGGGGTGTCGGCGAACTCGCCGGCCCGGTAGCCGGCCAGGTTGGCGGTGTAGCAGCTCAGCCCGGCGAAGCGGGGGTCCGGGGCGGTCATCGCGTACCCACCACGTGCGCCACGCTCGCCGGCACCCGGCTGTGCCCGCGCAGGCTCACCCACCGCAGGTCGGCCCAGCGGCCCGTCCGCCGTCCCGCCGGCACCGGAATGGCCCAGGGGCGGCCGGCGAGGCCCGCGCCGGTCGCCTTCACGCACGCCTCCTGCACCGTCCAGATCCAGGCGAACTCGCGGTCCCGGGCCGGTGCGGGCAGCCGGTCCAGGGCGGCGCGGACCGCCGGGGCGCAGCAGCGGCGCAGCAGGGCCGGCGGCGCGGGCACGGGCACCTGGACGTCGACGCCGACCGGCACGCCCCGGCCGAGCGCGGCGGCCACCGTCCCGGCGTCGTGGGACAGGCTGACGCTGATCCCCGGCCACTCGGGCAGGTGGGGCTGGCCGCCGTCGCGGGCGGCGATCGGCGTGGCGCCAGCCGCCCGGCCCAGCTCGGTGGCGAGCAGCAGGCGCAGCAGCGCCCGCGCGGCCAACCGTTCGGCGCGCGGGCCGGCGGGGAGGTCACCGACGGTCGCCAGGTCCGCCGGGGCCGGCGGAAGGTGGGCGAGCAGTCGCTGCTCGGCCAGGGCCACCCGCACCCGGGCGCCCAGCCGCAGCCGGACGATGCCCCGGTGGCGGCCCGTCGGGTCCCGGCGCGGCCGTGCCCGGCAGGCCAGCGCCGTCCGCTGCCGGGCCGTCACCACGGCCGGTCCCGCAGCAGGTCAGGCACGTGCTCGGCGATGCCGGCGAGCATCGCGCCGGTGGCGCCGCCGGCCGTGGCGAACATGCCGGCGGCGGCCCGCAGCTGCGCCAGCCCGCCCTCGGCGTACGCCTCGGCGCCGAGCAGGGCGGCGCACTCGCCGAGCACCACGTCCAGGCCCTGCGCCACCGACGTCTTCAGCAGCATGCTGGTCACCAGGGGCTCGGTGCTTCTCCGGTGGGCGTCGCAGGCCGCCTCGATCCGCCACGCCTCCACCACGCACCGGGCGAACCGCTCCCGGATCGCCGCGTTGTCCCAGGCCCGGCCGTCGCCGAGGGGACGCTCGACGAGCCGGCGGTGGGTGTCGGCGAGCACCCGCCGGCACATCGCGGCGGCCCACACGCCGCCCGCGAAGCGTTCCGTGGCGATGTGCCGGGCGAAACTGACCATGCCCCGGCCGGGCCGGCCGACCAGGTACGACCGGTCCAGGCACACCTGGTCGAAGTGCAGGTCGCCCAGCCCGGCGCCGGTCAGCGGGGTGCCCCGGGTCGCGGACACCCGCACGCCCGGGGCGTCGGTGGGCACCAGTACCCACACGAAGCTGGTGAAGTGCCGCTGCGGGCGGTGCCGGGCCAGCACGAGCGCGTGGCCGGCGGTGCGGGCGTTGGTGATCCACCGCTTCCCGCCGTCGAGCACCAGCGACCGGTCGTCGAGGCGTACCGTCGTGCCCAGCTCCATCAGGTCGGAGCCGGCGCCGTCGCGGTCCGTCGCGGCCAGCGCGAGCGTCGCGCGACCGGCGACCGCGTCGAGGTACGCGGCCCGCACCGGCCCGTCCGCCGGCTCCGCGTCGACCTGTTCGCGCAGGACGGGCAGCGCGCTGGCGACCTGGACGCAGACCGACAGCACCACCCCCACCGGGCAGTACGCGTCGAGGGTGCCGAGCAGCCCCGGCAGCTCGGCTGGCCCGAGGTCGCGCAGCAGGCCGTGCTCGCCGAGCGCCCGCCACACGGCGCGGGCGTCCCCCGGGGACTCCAGCCCGCGCAGCGCCGCCCCGGTACGCGCGGCCACGTCGGCACCGGGATCGGGTGCCGCCGGGACGGGCCCGGTGGGGGCCGCCGCCGGTGCCGTCCGCAGCTCAGGCAAGGTGCACCTGCCGGTCGCGCAGCGTCAGCGCCCCGTTGACGAGCAGCAGCCGGTCGTTGGCGTAGTTCAGCGAGGCCGAGCGGAGGTCCCGGAAGACGCGCTCCAGGTACAGCGGCGACGACCTGAGGTAGCCGTGCCGCAGGCCCACCAGCTCCACCATCTCGTCGGCGGCGGCGAAGCACTGCTCGGCGGCGTGCACCTTCAGGGAGTTGACCAGCAGTTGGGTCGACGGGTCGGCCACGTCCGGGGTGCCCTCCACGGCGGCGACGGTGTGTCGCAGCAGGGCGTTGATCAGGTCGAGCCGGCCCCGGACCCGGGCCAGCCGGGTCAGCAGCAGCTCCGAGGAAGGATCGAACTGGCCCCGGCCGGCGTCGCGGATGTGGTGCAGGATCCGCGACAGCGCGCCGGTCGCCGCGCCGAGCCACGCCGCCGACCAGCCGATGTGCGCCAGCGGGCCGAAGGTGGGGGCGACGATCTCGCGGAACTTCCCGGGAGCGCCGATCACCTGGTCGGCCGGCACCCGCCCGGTCAGGCGCATCGGCACGCTCTGGGTGGCCCGCATCCCGAGCGGCTGCCAACCGCCGCGCACCTCCAGCGTGAGCTGGTCGCGGCGGGCGTACACCAGGGAGACCTGGCTCGGCGAGGTGGCGTCCGGCGCCAGCGTCGTGATGAGGTACGCGTCCGCGTGCTGGCCGCCCGTCACGATCGGGGCGTCCCGGTCGATCGTCAACGTCCCGGCGTCCTGCCGGACCGTCGACTCCGAGCTGAGCAGGTGCCCGCCCTTGCCGCGTTCGGTGGTGACCGAGGCGAGGTAGACGTCGCCCTTGCCGAGCTCCGGCAGGAGCCGCGCGGCGAACGGGCCGTCAGCGTGCCGGACCACCGCCACCACCTGCTGGCAGTGCATCGCGAAGATCAACGCGACGGACATGTCCACCCGGGCCAGCCGCAGCGTCACGTCGACGAGGTCGCCGAGCCCGCCGCCCCCGCCGCCGTGCTCCGCCGGCACGAGCAGGCCGAGCAGGCCGGTGGCCCGCATCGCGTCCAGCGCCGCGACGGGGAACTCCGCCGACTCGTCGGCCTGCTCCGCGTGCGCGGCGGTGGCGGCGAGCACCTCCTCCAGCGCGGCCTCGTGGCGGGTCGCGGTGCTCACGCCGCCCGCCCCCGCAGCGACTCGATGGTGTTCCACAGGCTGCCCGCGGTGGCGAAGGTGCTGTCGGTCAGCAGCTCGTCGGGCATGGACACGCCGTAGGTGTCCTCGATGGTGAAGAGCAGCTCGATCGCGCGCATCGAGTCCAGGCCCAGCTCGTTGAGCGAGGCCTCGGCGGTTATGGGCTGCGTTCCCGCGTACTTGAGGAACGGCTTGAGCAGGTCCGGAAAAGCGGCGTCCATTGTCAGATCAACCCCTGTCGCTGCCGATGACGGTGTGCCGGGTGAGCTCCAGCCGGGTCACGCCGGTGATCCGGCCCCCGGCGACGGTGACCTCGACCGGCATGGGATGCGCGAGGAAGGCCACCAGGCTGGCGTAGAGGCCGTACGCGCCCACGTTGGGCACGGCGACCAGCTGGCCCGGGACCAGTGGCGGGAGGGCCGCGGCGCGGGCCCACGTGTCCAGCGGTGTGCACAGCGGCCCGGTGACGATGGTCCCGGGCACCGGCGCGCCGGCCGCCGCGTCCACGGTGACCAGGTCCGGCACGATCGGCGGCAGCCGGCGCAGCCCGGACATCCCGCCGAGGTGGTGGATGCCCGACTCCAGCACCACCACGGTGGCGCCCTGCGACCGCTTCACGTCCAGGACCCGGGTGACCAGCGTGCCGCAGGTGCCGACCAGGTACCGGCCGGACTCGAAGGCGACGCCCGGCCCGCGCTCCGGCCAGCCCGGGAAGGCGTCGCCCAGCAACGCCGTCAGCCGGTCCGCCAGCTTCGGCAGCTCCGGCCGGGTGCCGGCCCGCGCGAAGGGCGCCCCGAAGCCGCCGCCCAGGTCGATCAACTCCGGCTGCGTCCCGGTCGCCGCCGCCAGCCGCCGTACGGTGTCGACGGACTGGGTGAACTGGGCGAGCAGGGCGTCCTCGCCGTCGACGTTGCTGCCCATGTAGAGGTGGAACCCGACCGGGGACACGTTCCGGCGCGGCCCGAACAGCTCGGGCCGGTCCAGCACCCAGCGCACGTCCGCGCCGAACTGCGAGGCGACGCCGGTCATGGTGAGCCCCTGCCCGGGGGCCGGGGTGTCGTCGTTGATCCGCACCAGCGCGCGTACCTCGACGTCGTGCTCGCGGGCCACCCGGTCGAGCTGGTCCAGCCCGTACGGCGAGTCGACGGAGAAGAGCCCGACGCCGGCCCGTACGGCCTCGGCCAGGTCGACGTCCCGCTTGCCGGGGCCGGTGTAGAGGACCTCGGCCGGGTCGCAGCCGGCCGCCAGCGCGACGCGCAGCTCGCCGGGGGAGCAGACCTCCGCCCGGCACCCCGAGGCGGTGAGGTCGGCGACCACCGCCGGGTGCGGGTTGGCCTTGAGCGAGTAGAACAGCTCGGCGGGCCCGGGCAGGGCGGCGCGCAGCGCGGCGTACGAGCGGGCCAGTTCGTCGGTGTCGTAGAGGTACGCCGGGGTCTGCGGCGCGTCCGGCCGGTCGAAGATCTCCGCGAGCTCAGACACGGGCGCGCTCCGACCACATCCGGTACAGCTCCGCCCGGTCGACCTTGCCGTTGCGGGTCAGCGGGATCTCCGGCACGACCAGGCAGGTCCGGGGCGTCTTGATCTCGTCGAGTTCGGTGCGCAGCGCGGCGAGCACCTCCGGCGCGGTCAGCTCGGTCACCGCGAACAGGGTGGCCGAGTCGCCGCCGTCCTCGGCGCGGGGCGGCAGCACGGCGGCGGCCTGCACCTGCGGTATCCGGTACGCCGCCGCCTCGACCTCGGTGACGCTGACGCGGATGCCGCGTTCCTTGTAGATGTCGTCGCGCCGGCCGACGAAGTAGAGGTAGCCGTCGGCGTCGAGCCAGCCGTGGTCGCCCGTGCGCAGCTGGGGGAAGAGCCCCTCGGCGCGGGGGAAGCGCTGCGCGGTGAGTTCCGGGCGACGCCAGTAGCCGGCCATCACGTGCGGGCCGCGGACCACGATCTCGCCGACGGTGCCGGGCGGCACCGCCGCGCCGTCCGCGTCCACGATCAGGATCTCGGTGCCCGGCAGGGCCCGCCCGGAGGCGCCGGGCCGGCGCAGGTCCTCGTCCACCGGCATGATCGCGGCACGCTTGCACTCGGTGAGCCCGAACATCAGCTGTACGCGCAGCGTGGGGATCCGGGCGCGCAGGTCGCGCAGCACCTCGGGCGGCATCGCCGCGCCGGTGTTGGTGAGCAGGCGCAGCGCCGGCACGGCCGTGCCCGGGCGGGACAGCATCCGGGCCAGGCCCCGGGCGAGGGCGGGCACGGCGGGCAGCACGGTCGCGCCGCTGTTCACCAGGTGCCGGGGCAGCGTCGGGCCGGTGTCGGCGGGGGAGGCCAGGTGCAGCCGGGCGCCGGCCAGCGTGCTGAGGAAGATCTGGTACATGCCGTAGTCGAAGGAGAGCGGCAGGGCGCACCACACGACGTCGTCGGCCCGGTAGCCGAGCTGGGCGGCGATGGCCCCGGCGGCGAAGACCACCTGCGCGTGGGTGGAGACCACCGCCTTCGGCATGCCGGTGCTGCCGGAGGTGTAGATGAGGCAGACCGGGTCGACGGCCAGCGGGGCCGCCGCCGGCTCGGCGTCCGGGCCGTCCCGCACGATCCGGCGCAGCTCCGCCGAGCCGACGGTCGGCACCCCGTGCTCGGCGGCCACGGCGAGCGCCCGGGGGCTGTCGGTGACCAGCAGCGCCGGCTCGGCGTCGGTCAGCACGTGCGCCAGGGCGATGGCGGGGGACTGGTCGTTGACGACGCTGAACACGGCGCCCGCCCGGGAGCAGGCGTACAGCAGGGCGGGCAGCAGCGGGTCGGTGGGCAGGCAGACCACCACCCGTTCGCCCCGGCGGACACCCCGCCCGGCCAGCCAGCCGGCGAGCCGCCGGCTGGCGGCGTCCAGCTCGCCGTAGCTCTGGACCAGGTCGCCGTGCGCGATCGCCGGCGCGTCCGGCCGGGCGGCCGCGGTGCGGTCCAGCAGCTCGTGCAGCAGCCCGCTCACCGGCCCGACACCCCCTGCGTCGCCGGCCGGGCACGCTCGAACACGGCGCCCAGCGAGTCGAGGTCGTGCAGGGCCGGGCCGGTGAGGTCGTCCGGGTCCAGCTCCACCCCCAGCCGTGCCTCCGCCCGCTCGATCACCTCGACCAGCCGGAACGAGTTGAAGCCCGACAGCGTCCGCAGTGGACGCCCGTCGACCGGCACCTCCGGGCCGACGCCGAGGACGCCACGCACCTCGTCGGCCAGCACCTCGCGGATCCGGCCCGGGTCGGCGGCGGATCCGTCCCGCGGCGGCGGCACCGGCCCGGCGTCGGCGAGCCGTCCGGCGAGCGCCACGTCGTCGCGCAGCAGGCCCGCGAGCTGGTCGAGGACGGGGGCGGGGAAGACGCCGCCCCGGCGCACCCGGCGCATCGCCACGTAGCTCTGACTGGCGAGCGCGAGCCAGGCGTCGGCGCGGGCGGCGGCCTCCCGTGCCGCGTCGGCGGCGTCCGGGTCGCCGGCCAGCCAGGCGGCGTGCAGGGCCCGGGACCGGCCGAGCAGCCACACGTCGAGGACCAGTTGGGCCGCCGCCTCCGCCTCGCCCGCCCGCCGTCGGACCGCCGCCAGGTAGTCCTCGATCCGGTCGGCCTCGGCGCGCAACGCGGCGGCGTTCTCCCGCAGCACCGCCGCCCGGTCGAGCACCGGAGCGCCGTCGGCGACGACGGTCATCGCGGTCGCTCGGGGCACCGCCGCGTCGAAGTCGGCGGTCGACATCCGCCACGTCCCCGGCCGCGCGTCACCCCACTGGGTGGAGTTGTGGTAGCCGTCGACCACGACGCAGTGCTCACCGGCGTCGACCAGCAGGAAGCTGTGCTCCATGTGCTGGTTTCCGGCGTACGGCAGCCAGCTCATGGTGAACGTGTCGGCGACCACGTAGAGCGGCGAGTGCGCCGCCACCAGCTCGCGCAGCCGCGCGCCCGGCACGTCGTCCCAGCGTCGGGCGACCCGCAGGCCGAGCAGGTCGGCCGCCTCGGCCAGCCGCTGGTCCACCGACGCGGTCACCGCCGGCGTCCCGGCCGGCCCCTCGACGGTGTGGAAGCGCAGGGTGGCCCCGAGCGCCAGGTGCGCGCCGGGCCCGTAGGCCCGGTCGGCCAGCGCGGCCAGGTTCACCTGGACGCAGTCCAGCAGGTCGGCGCGGAGACCGGTCAGCACCGGCGTCCACTCCCGGCTGCGCGTCGGCACCGCAGGCACAGCGACCATGTCACGCCCTTCAGATCTCGTGGACCGCGCGGAGCGACGCCGTCGCCGCCCGCAACGCGTCCGCGTCGGCCGGCCGGTCCTCGGGCAGACCGGCGAGGAGCTTGTCGTACGCGGCCAGGTCGAGCAGGCCGTGTCCGCTGACGCAGACCAGCACCCCGTGCCGCGCCGGGTGCCCGGACTCGCGCCCGGTCGCGACCCGGGCGGCGGCGGCCAGCGCGTGACCCGACTCCGGCGCGGGCAGCACCAGCTCGGTCAGGGCGAACGTCCGGCCGGCGGTCAGCGCCTCCCGCTGGCCCACCGCCAGCGCCGAGATCTGGTCCCGGTGCCGCATGGCGGAGATGAGCTTCGCCGCGCCGTGGAAGCGCAGCCCGGCCGAGTGCGACGCGGGGATCGCGTAGCCGCTGCCGATCGTGTACATCGGCTCCATCGGGCCGGTGCCGGTGGAGTCGGTGTGGTCGTAGGCGTACACCCCACGGGTCAGCTTCGGGGTGGCGCTGGACTCGACCGCGATCAGGTCGGCGGGCACGTCCAGCTCACCGGCCCGCCAGGCGGCGAAGAACGGCAGGGCCAGCCCGCCGAAGTTGCTGCCGGCGCCCACGCAGCCGATCACCGCGTCCACGGTGGCGTCGACGGCGGCGAGCTGGTCGATCGCCTCCAGGCCGATCACCGACTGGTGCAGGATGCTGTACGTCTCGCCGCTGCCGATGCAGAACGCCCGCTTGGGATCCGCCCGGGCGTACTCGACGGCCTCGCCGATGGCCAGCGCGAGGCTGTTGCCCTGCCCCGGCCGCTCGGCGGCGGCGCGTCCCACCCCGGTCAGCGGGCTGGGACTGGCGTGCAGCTCCGCGCCGTAGAGCCGCATCAGGCTGCCCCGGTACGGCTTGTCGCGCAGGCTCCCGCCGACCATGAAGACGGTGCAGGCCATGCCGAACGCGGCGCAGGCGGCGGCGAGGGCGCTGCCCCACTGCCCGGCGCCGGTGCCGGTGACCAGCTCCCGGAAGCCCGCCCGGTGGTAGTAGTGGGCCTGCGCCAGCGCGGTGTTGAACTTGTGGCTGCCGGAGATGTTCCCGCCCTCGTACTTGACGTAGATCGGGACGGTGGCCCCGATCTCGGCCTCGAAGCGGCGGGCCCGCCACAGTGGCGCCGGCCGGTAGGCCCGGTAGCGCTCGGCCACCGGCTCCGGGATCGGCCAGAACTCCCGGGCCGACACGCTCTGCCGGATGAGCTCCAGGGGCAGGGTGGCGGTCACCGGGCCGTCGGTGTCCTCCGGTGTCACGTCCGCGGGCAGTTCGTAGCCGAGGTGCGGCAGGACGCTGCGCCAGGCCCGGGGTGTCTCGGTCACGACTCCTCCTTCACCACGTCGGCGACGACGTCGACCAGGTCCGCGACGGTCGTGAAGACCCGCCCGGCGAAGATGTCGTCCGGCAGCGTCACGTCCAGCTCGTCCTCCAGCCGGACGAGCATGCCGAGGAAACCGAGCGAGTTGACCCGCAGCAGGTCGCCGTTGAGCGGTTCGAGGTCGTCGACCGTGGCGGGGTCGACCGCGAGCCGGGACTCGCGTACGACCAGCCGTTTCACCGCCTCGTTGATCAGGGACCGGTCCGTCATGCCGCCTCCGTCCCGTCGCCGCGCAGCCTGCCCCCGGCGTCGACGACCCAGCTCCAGGTCAGCAGTGCGGACAGGTCGACGGGCCCGCGTACGTGCAGCCGACCCGTGCTGATGGACAGCTCCGGTCCCAGCGCCATCGTCGGACCGTCGTGCAGGCGCAGGGAGCCGTTGACCACCAGCGCGGCGGCGTCCACCCTGGCCAGGAACCCGTCCACGACCGTCGGGTCGGTGGCCACCACGCCCTCGGTGTGCCGGGAACCGAAGCGGCGGATGTGGGCCGCCGCCTCGTCGAGGCCGGCGACGGGCCGGATGCCGACCGCGCGTTCCAGGAACTCGCGGCCGTCGTCGGCGGCGGTCAGCTCGGCCACCGGCGCCCCGGCGGGCACGGCGGCGGTCAGCCGGGGGTCGACCCGCAGCAGCCACGGCTCGGTCAGCCCGGCGCCGGCCCGCAGCAGGGCCCGGGTCAGCTCCTCGGCCACGTCGGCGTGGGCCAGCACCAGTTCGAGGGTGTTGCACGCGGTGGGCTCGCCCAGCTTGCTGTCGAGCGCGATCCGGGCGGCCAGTTCCAGGTCGGCGCTGCGGTCGACGTAGAGGTGGTTGACCCCGCCGCCGCTGGCGATGACCGGGATGGTGGAGCTGGTCTGGCAGTAGTCGATGAGCGTCGGGCTGCCCCGGGGGATCAGCACGTCGACCGCGTCGTGCCGCTTGAGCAGGGCCCGCACCAGCCGGCGGTCGGGGTCGGTGACGATCCGTACGGTGCCGGCGGGCAGCCCCGCGTCCGCCAGCGCCTGCCCGACGACGACAGCGAGGGCCCGGTTGGTGGCCGCGATCTCCGACCCGCCGCGCAGGACGGCCACGTTGCCGACCGCCACCGGGAGCAGGGCGCCCTCCACCGTCACCGTCGGCCGCGCCTCGAAGATCATCAGAACCACGCCGAGCGGCTTGGGTTGCCGGCGTACGGTGGCGCCGTTGCCGGCCCGGTGTCCCTCGGTCGGCGCGGTCACCGCCGGCAGCGCCGCACGGGTCCGCGCGATCAGGTCGACCAGCGCGTCGAGGTGGCGCTTGCCGAGCGCCAGGCGGTCCACCAGCTCGGGGCCGAGGCCCGCCTCGGTGCCCCGGGCCACGTCGGTGGCGTTCGCCGCCAGGACGTCGGCCCAGCCGGAGGCGAGCCGGTCGGCGAGCGCTTCGCAGTACCGGTCGTAGCGCCCGTCGCCGGGCGGGGGCAGCTCGGCCCGGGCCCGCGTCGCGCCGTCCAGGATCTCGTCCACATCGGTCACCACATGAACTGCCCACCGTCCACGATCAGCTTCTGCCCGGTCAGGTATCCACTCGCCGGCCCGACGAGGAACTCCAGGGCGTCGGCGATCTCCTCGGTGGTGCCGATGCGGCCCCGGGGGATCTCCGCGACCACCGCCGCCCGGGCGGCCGGGTCGTCCAGCCGGAACCGGGTCACCAGCTCGTCGGTCTCGGTCATGCCCGGGATCAGGCAGTTGACCCTGATCCGGGGCGCCAGCTCCAGCGCCAGGCACTTGGTGAGCTGGAGCAGGCCGGCCTTGCTGGCGCAGTAGTTCACGCCGTTGCGGCGGGGGCGGATGCCGGTGGTGGCCCCCACGTTGACGATCACGCCGTCGCGCCCGGCCGCCAGCATCGCGGGTGCGAACGCCCGGGTCAGGTGGAAGACGCCGGAGAGGTTGGTGTCGAGCACCCGCCGCCAGTCCTCGGTCGACATCTCCAGGAACGGCCTGTCGATGTTGATGCCCGCGTTGTTGACCAGCACGGTCGGCGGGCCGTGCTCCGCGAGGACCGTCTCCACGGCGGCGTCGACCGCGGCGGCGTCGCCGACGTCGAGCCGGACCGGGTGGAACGCGGCGCCGAGCTCGGCCGCCGCCGACGCCGCCGCGACGGCGTCACCCCGGTACGGCGCGACCACCCGGTGCCCCAGCTTCACCAGCCGGCGGCTGAAGGTGAGCCCGATGCCCCGGGTGCCGCCGCTGACGACCGCGAGCGGGCTCATCGCAGCACCGCACCGGAGGCCCGGCCGAGGAACGGCGTCACCTCGTCGACGAGCTGCGGCAGGCGCTCGGGGTCGAAGACGTCGAAGTGCCCCGCGTCGAGCCGCCCGGCGCTCAGCTCCGGCGCCAGTTCCCGCCACCGGGCCTCGGCCTCGGCGCGGAACCCGAACTCCTCGTCGGTGCACATCAGCATCAGCACCCGGCCGGCGTACGGCCGTTCGGCCCGGTAGTCGGCGAGGGCGGCGACCTGGGTGTCGAAGACCCGCCGGACCCGCTCGACGGTCGCCGCGGCGGGGCGCGGCCCGAGCATCCCGACGACGGTCTCGCGGACCCGGGCGTCCTCCTCGGCCGTGGCGCGGCGCGGCAGCGGCGTCGCGTCCACCAGCACCAGGTCGGGCAGGTGCCCCCGCTCGGCCAGCCGGACGCACAGCTCCCAGGCGACCGAGCCGCCGAGGGACCAGCCGAAGACGGCCGCCGGGACGGTGCCGTCCGCGTCCAGCGCCTGCGCCGCCGCGTCGGCCATCTCAGCGATGCTGAGCTCCGGCTCCTCGTCGGGCAGCAGGCCGGCCGCGCGTACGGCCGCGACGTTGTGGGTCTTGCCGATGGCCGCGGCGAGCCGCAGGTAGGGCTGTAGCCCGCCGCCGGCGCCCGGCAGCAGTACGCACGCCGGTCGGGCGCCCCGCCGCAGCAGGGGGACCAGCCGGCCGGGGAGCCTGGTCGTCACGGCGTCACCGCCGCTTCGTCGCCGCCGCGTCCCGTGCGGACGAGCCCCGCGAGGGTGGCCACGGTGGGCGCGGCGAAGAAGTCGACAAGCGGCACCGCCACTCCGTAGCGTTCCTGCACCTCGGCGAGGGTGGTGAAGATGTTCAGCGAGTGGGCGCCGTACTCGATGAGCGGGCGGTCCGGCCGGATGCCTTCGACGTCGAGCACCCCGCCCCACAGCCCGGCCAGCTCCCGCTCCAGGTCGTCGGCGTATGCGACCTCGGCGGTGTCGGCGCTCTGCTGCTCGACCAGCAGCTCGTCGGCGAGCCGCAGCAGGGCGTCGCGGTCGGTCTTGCCGGTCGGCGTGGTCGGGACCCGGTCGACCGGGAAGATCCACAGGGGACGCATGTAGACCGGCAGCGCCGTGGTCAGCCGTTGGCGGACCTGTTCCGGGTCGACTGTGGAGTCCGCGTCGGGACGGACGAACAGCCCGAGCTCCCGGTCGGACCCGGAGCCCCGGACCACGGCCACCGACTGTCGGACGCCGTCGACCTGGTTCGCGACCGCCTCGATCTCGCCGAGCTCGATCCGGTATCCCCGGATCTTGACCTGGGTGTCCATCCTGCCCAGGAAGACCAGGTCGCCCCGGTCGTCGCGGACCACGAGGTCCCCGGTGCGGTACATGGTCGCGTCGGGCGCGCCGGAGAACCGGTCGGGCACGAACCGCTCGGCCGTGATCTCCGGGTCGTTGATGTAGCCGTCGGCGGGGCAGTCCCCGCCCAGGAGCAGCTCGCCGGCGACGCCGGGCGGGGCGAGGTGGCCGGTGGCGTCGACCACGTACGCGCTCACCCGCGGGTACGGCTGGCCGATCGGCACGTGGGTCGGCCACACCGCGTCCCGGTACGACAGCCGGTGCGAGGTGACCGCGTGGGTCTCGGTGGGGCCGTACAGGTTGACCAGGGTGCAGTGCGGGTGGGCGAGGAAGAAGTCGCGGATCTCGTCGTCGACGATGAGCTGCTCGCCGGAGACGCACAGGTAGCGCAGCGCGGGCAACCGGGTGCCCCGGCTCGCGGCGGTCTGCACCAGGGGGCGCAGCGCCGCGACCGGCAGGTAGACGTGGGTCACCTCGGTCCTGGCGATCCGGCTGAGGACGGCGGTGAACATCCGCCGGTCGGCCGGCTCGCGGGAGACCACCGTCCCGCCCGCCGCCAGGGTCGGCAGGATCTCCTGGAAGGAGACGTCGAAGCCGAGCGGGGCGTACTGGAGGAAGCGGGTCTCGGCGTCCATGCCGAGGGCCGCGATCTGCCAGCTCGTGAGGTTGGCCAGGGGGCGGTGTCCCATCTGGACGCCCTTGGGCTGCCCGGTGGAGCCCGACGTGTACATCACGTAGATCGGGGCGTCGGGGTCGGCCAGCGAGTCGGGCACCGGCTCCGTCGTGGCGGCCAGGTCCGCCACCGCGACCGTGGGCACGTCGGGCACCAGGGCCTCGCCGACGACGAACTCGCAGCCGGCCCGCCGGACCATGTACTCCAGCCGCTCGGCGGGCAGGCCCGGATCCAGGGGGAGGTACGCCGCGCCACGGCGGAGGATGGCCAGGATGGCGGTCACCGTGTCGCAGAGGGTCGTCGCGGCGAGGCCCACCACCGCCCGGGGGCCGACGCCGTGCGCGGCGAGCCCGGCGCTGATCCGCTCGGCCTCGGCCAGCAACTGGCGGTAGTCGAGCCGGCGGGTCGGGTCCTCGATCGCGGGGGCGTCGGGCCGCTGCCGGGCCGCCGCCGTCACCCAGTCCCAGGGCGTGTCGCCGGTCAGCGGGCTGGTCCAGCCGTCGGAGCGGACGCTGGCCGCGGCGGAGGCGTCGGCGAAGAGGTCGCCGAGCCGTTGCGAGCCGTCCCGGACCGCCCCGCGTACGGCGTCGCGCAGCGAGGTGAGCAGCCCGTCGGCGACGACAGGTGCGACGAGCTGCCGGTCGTACTCGAGTTCGAGCAGCCAGCGGCCGTCGACGGGGGTGGCGCCCAGCCAGAGGTCGAACTTGGCGGTGCCGTTGCCGGGCTCCAGGACCCGCAGCACGGCCCCGCCCGGTTCCGGCGTGAAGGTGTCCTGCATGGCGAGCATCGCCGAGAACAGCGGGTTGCGGTTGCTGGACCGGTCGGGCCGTACGTCGGCGACGAGCCGGTTGAAGGTGACGTCGACGTTCGCGCGGCAGAAGTCGATGGACTCCCGGACCACCTTGCCGAGATGCTCGTCGACGGTGCGGCTCCACTCCACGTCGACGGTGACCGGCAGCGTGTTGACGAAGAAGCCGCCGAGGTCGAAGGCGCCGATCGTGCGGCGGGCCATGAACGGGCTGCCGACCAGGACGCTGGACACGTTGCCGTGCCGGGCCAGCACGGTCCCGTAGATGCCCGAGAAGAAGACGAAGGGGGAGATCTCCAGCCGCCGGCAGGTCTCCGACAGCGCGGCCGTCTCGGCCGCGCTCAGGTACCAGCTGACCCGGTCGCCGGTGAACTCCGTCTGCGCGGCGCGGCCTGGCAGAGGGGCCAGCACCAGGGGCGGGACCTCCCGCAGCCGGGCCGCCCACTCCCGGGACCGGTCGACGACGCGGTCGGAGGTGGCGGTGCGGTTCTGCGCCGCCAGCTCCTTGACGAAGGCCTTCTCGCGGGCGGCGCGCCGCTGCTCGGCCTCCGCCCCGGCGAGGCGGCCGGCCAGTGCCTCCTGGAGGTCCCGCACCAGGGGCCCCATCGACACGCCGTCGAGAATGATGTGGTGGTCGCAGAGGAGGACGGCCACCCGGGGCTCGTCAACGCAGCGGACGACGGCGAAGCGGTACGCGGGGCCGTTGGCCAGGTCGAACTCGGGTCGGCCGATCCGCCGCTGCGCCGCTGCGACGGCCTCCTCGAAGTCGCGCAGCCGGGCCGTGACCCGTTCGAGCGGGAAGTCCTCCGGACCCGGCGGCGGGGTGAGCCGCGCGTGCATCTCCGGAAGCAGCCCGAAGACCTGGCGCATCGCCGGCTGGACGGCGACCACAGTGGCCAGCGCGCGCTCGATCGTCTCGTCGGGGATTGACGGGTCGATGTCGAAGCGGACGAGCTGGTTGTAGACGGCGCGGCCGGGCGAGCGTTCGTTGACGACCAGCAGCCCCTTCTGCGACTCGGTGATCGGCAGTCGCACCGGCCCGGTGTCCGTCGCGGGTTCCGTCCCGGCCGTCGTGGTCACCGTGCGCCCCCGGTCTCGGCGCCCACGGCGCTCAGCTCGCGTAGCCACTGCTTGAGGTCGCCGACGGTGCGGAGGTCCACGAGGCGGGTGGCGTCGATCTCCGCGTCGTCGTCGTCGGCCAGCTCGACGGCGAGCCGAAGCAGGGACAGCGATTCGAGGCCGGCCTCCAGCAGGGGGGTCGAGTCGTCGAAGGCCACCGACGCGTACTTCGCGATCGTCGTGTCGAGGTCAGCTGGAGTCGTCATCCCTGCTTCCCGTTCACCTGAGGTCGGCCGCGCCGCAATGATCGGAAACCGGGCGAGGAGCCGGGCCGCCGATCGAGGTGGGGGTCGACTGAATTTGCGCTTGGAAGTTCTACGGGTCCGAGCATCCCGGCGCCGATGTTCTCTCGATGTTCCCGGGATGGAATGTCGTTGGTCGCTGATTCGGGCGGCACCCGGGAGCCCGTCCGGCTCCGGGCGGGTACGGCGTAAAAAGGGGCGCTGGCCAGTGGCGGAGGCGGGGCGGCGGTGCCCGGCGGGGCGGCAATGCCGCCGTAATCGCCTCAGATGCGGCACCGGGCGACAGAAACGCCCGTACGTATTATTCGGGTCCCGGTGGACTGTCGTGGCCGCCGCCGGAGGAGCCGGCCGACCCGCTGACGTGAGGATGGACACGTTCCCCCGGATGACCTATGGTGCAACCAGCGCAACGCAGAGTATTCCCATAAGGCGCGAAAGGGACCTTCCGCTATTGTTGGAGCCGCCTGTCGATACCCGTACGACCGCCCTGTCAACGCGCGGACCCCGATGACCTGCGACTCCGTTCAGCCCCGGCGACCGGTTCGATCGGAATTGCCGGCGATGGCCGGGGCGGAAGTGCCGGATCGGTCCCCGACCCGCTCGGCATTGCGTGTCAGCTAATTGACAAGCACGGCCGGGTAAATGGTCCCTTACCGTTTGTCCGGGTGCTGTGCGAACTTCGCGGCGGAGTTCCGATTCACTTCTCCCAATTCAAGACCGTGCGAGGGATTGTCGTGGCCACAGCTCAAACCACAGCGCAGGCGGATCCGCCCGGAGCCAGGCGGAACGAATGGATTCTGGTCATCTTCACGGGCACCACGAACATCGCCGACGCGGTGGCCCGGATCGCCCTCCCGCTGCTAGCCGCCCAGATCAGTCGATCACCCGTCGTGGTCACCGCCGTCGCGGCCATCATGAGCCTGCCGTGGTTGGTGGCCGCGCTGCACGTCGGCGTCTTCGTCGACCGGATGGACCGGCGGGCCCTGCTGATGGGCGCCGAGATCGCCCGGATGGTCTCCGTCGGCGCGCTTCTCGTCGCCGTGCTCGCCGCGAGCCCGACCCTGGCGCTGATCTACGCCGCCGCCCTCGTCATCGGCCTGGCTGACGTGGTGGCCGGGATCGCCGGAGTCTCCATCGTCCCGTCGGCCGTGCCGAAACACCGCTGGGAGACCGCCAACGCGCGGATCACGGCCCTGGAATACCTGTTCAACGGCTTCGCCGGCCAGCCGATCGGCGGCTTCCTGGTGGCGGTCGGGTTCGGGCTCGCGCTCAGCGTCACCGGGTTCGCCTACGTGGCCGGCGCGGTCCTGCTGCTCCTGCTGGTCGGCAACTTCAAGGTCGCGGCCCCCGCGCGCAAGCGCTCGGTCAACGAGGACATCCGCGAGGGCCTCCGGTTCCTCTGGCAGCACCGGCTGCTCCGGACGATGGCGCTGCTCATCGCGATCATGGCCGGTTGCTGGGCGGCGTGGCTCGCCCTCATCCCGGTCTACGCCGTCGGCGGCCCGCTCGGCCTCGACGAGCGGCAGTACGGCTTCCTGCTCACCGGCCTCGGCGCGGGCGGGGTGATCGGCACCGTCATCGTCGGGCCGGTCAACCGGTGGATCGGCCGACGCTGGTCCATGTTCACCGACATCGTGGGCGCCTTCGCCCTCGTCGCGGCCCCGGCGCTGCTGCCCGCCGCGCCGTCCAGCGCCTGGGCCATCGGCGCTGCGGCGTTCCTCGCCGGCGCCGGCGGCACGATGTGGACGGTCAACTCCCGGTTCATCACGCAGTCGCTGGTGCCGGCCGACATGCTCGGCCGGTTCAGCGCCGCGAGCCGCCTCGTGGCCTGGGGCATGACCCCGGTCGCCGCGATCCTCGCCGGCGTCCTCGCCGAGTTCTTCTCCTACCAGGTGGCGTTCGGCTTCTTCGCGGTGCTCTGCGTACTGCTGATCTACCCGTTCTTCAAGGTGGTCACCCGGGAACGCATGGCGGAGGTCGACGGCCCGGCCGCCGCCCCGGCGCCCGGCGACCCGGACGACAGCGGGGACGCCGGCACCGCCGACGACGGCGGGGACCTGCCGGAGGCGGCGACCACCGGCGGCTCCCGGTGAGCGCGGACGGCCCGACGCTCTTCCAGGGGTTCACCGACACGGTCCGCCGGCATCCCGACGCCCCGGCGCTGCGCGTCGCCGGGCACGAGCTGACGTACGCCGAACTCCTGGACCGGGTCGAGCGGCTGGCCACCCGGCTGGTCGCCCTGCACGGCCGCCCGCCCCGGGTCGTCGGGCTCTGCGCGTCGCGCAGCCTCGCGGCGTACGTCGGCTATCTCGCCACGCTGCGGCTGGCCGCGACCGTCGTGCCGCTCGGCCCCGACGCGCCGGCGGAACGGATCCGGCGGACCTGCGCCCACGCCGGGGTGGACGCGCTGCTCGCCGACGACGCGGGCGGCCGGGTGGCCGACGAGGCGGCCGGGCCGGTCGGCGTCCTGCACCTGCCCGACACGCCGGAGCAGCGCTGGTACGACGTGCCGGCCGAGCGGTGGACCGACGCGTACGCCGGCGGCCCCGACGACGTCGCGTACACCCTGTTCACCTCCGGATCCACCGGCACGCCCAAGGGGGTGCCGATCCGGCACCGCAACCTCGCCCCCTACCTCGCGCACTGTGTGCGGGCCTACCAGGTGGGGCCGGGGTCACGGCTGTCGCAGACCTTCGAGCTGACCTTCGACCCGTCGGTGTTCGACATGTTCGTCGCCTGGTCGTCCGGCGCGCTGCTGGTGGTCGCCGCGCCCGGCGACACCCTGGCCCCCGTCCGCTACGTCAACGACAACGGGATCACCCACTGGTTCTCCGTACCGTCGGTGATCTCCCTGGCCCGCCGCCTGCGCACCCTGCGTCCCGGCAGCATGCCGGGCCTGCGGTGGAGCCTCTTCGCCGGTGAGCAGCTCACCCTGGCCCAGGCGCGGGCGTGGGCGGACGCCGCACCGGGCAGCACCCTGGAGAACCTGTACGGGCCCACCGAACTCACCGTCACCTGCACCCGCTACCAGCTTCCCGCCGATCCGGCGCGGTGGCCCCGCACCAGCAACGACACCGTGCCGATCGGGCGCATCCATCCGCACCTGGAGGGGGTCCTGCTGGCGGCCGACGGGACCGCCGGGGACGACGGCGAGCTCTGCGTGCGGGGCGGCCAGCGGTTCGACGGCTACCTCGACCCCGCGCAGAACCCCGGCCGGTTCGTCGACCACGACGGCCGCCGGACGACGCCGGTCGACGGCCCGCCCGGCCCGGCGAGCTGGTACCGGACGGGGGACCGGGTCCGCCGGGAGGACGGTGAACTGGTCCACCTGGGCCGGCTCGACGACCAGGTCAAGATCCATGGCTACCGGATCGAGCTGGGCGAGATCGAGTCCGTCCTGCGCCGGCACCCGGGGGTGCACGACGTCGTCGTCCTGGCGCTGCCCGGTGCCGGAGCGGTCGAGCTGCACGCGCTCTACACCTGCGACACCGTGGCGGAGGCGGCCCTGGCGGACCTGGTGGCCGACCACCTGCCGCCCTACATGGCGCCGGCGCGGTACCACCGGGTCGAGTTCTTTCCGGTCAACGCCAACGGCAAGGTCGACCGCCGGCGGCTGGCAGCGGACGTCGGACTGGTCTGAACGGCGCCGACTCCCACCACGCTCACGAATCGAGAGCAGAGATGCCCATCCCGCGGCAAGCACCACCCGCCCGCCTGCGTTTCCGGTTGATGGGGCCGGTGGAGTTCCACGACGGCGTCCAGTGGCGGGGCATCGGGTCGGCGAAACAGCGCGCGTTGCTGGCGATGCTGCTGCTCAAGGCCGACCAGGTGGTGTCGCTCGAACAACTGGTGGCCGAACTCTGGGACGACAACCCGCCGGCCTCGGCCAGCGGCCTCGTCGCCGGGTACGCGTGGCGGCTGCGCCGCGCCCTGAACGACCGCGACGGCCGCGTCCTGACCACCCGCAGTCCCGGCTACCGCCTGGTGGTCGCCGCGGAGACGATCGACATCGGCGAGTGTGAGCGGCTGATCAGGCAGGCCCACGCCGACCTCGCGGCCGGCCTGCCGGACGCCGCCGTCGAGGGGTTCGACGCGGCGCTGGCGCTGTGGCGTGGCGCCCCGCTGGCCGACGTCCGGCCGACCCCGCTGGTGATGGCCGAGGTGGCCCGCCTGGAGGAGACCCGGATCGCCACGGTCGAGGCCCGCATCGGTGCCGAGCTGGAGCTGGGCCGGCACGGCATGCTGCTGCCGGAACTCAAGGTGCTGGTCAGCCAGCATCCCCTGCGGGAGCGCCTGCACGCCCACCTGATGACCGCCCTGTACCGCGACGGCCAGCAGGCGGTCGCCCTGGGTGCGTACCGCGACCTGCGGCGGTTGCTGGTCGACGAGCTGGGCATCGAGCCCAGCGAGTCCCTGCGCGACCTGGAACAGCGGATCCTGCGCAACGATCCGGCGCTGCGGCTGCACCATCCCGGGGCCCGCCCACCCGTACGGGTGGTCACATCGAGCCCGCCGGCCTCCCGGTTCCCCGCCGACCCGGTGGCCCTGCACGGGCGGGGGGCCGAGCTGGGCCGGCTCGTCAAGGGTGTGCGGTCCGGGCGGCCGGGCGTGGTCCAGGGGCTGGCCGGCGCCGGCAAGACCGCCCTGGCGGTGCGCGCCGCACACGAGCTGGCCGCGGAGCATCCGGGCGGGTCGGTGTTCGTACCCATGGGCGGGGGGACACCCGACGGGCCGGCGGAGGCCGCCCGGGCGGTGCGGGTCCTGGCCGAGGCGCTCGGGTTGTCGTCGCCGACGGGCGACCACCCCGCGTCGGGCTGGTCCGCCCTGTTGACCGGCCGTCGGGTCGTGGTCGTCCTCGACGACGTGGCCACCGCCGCCCAGGTACGCGTCCTCGGGCCGATGCCCGTCGGCTGCGCCCTGATCGTCACCTCACGCTCCGGGATGACCACCCTCGACGGGGCCACCCGGGTCTCCGTCGGCTCCCTGGACGCGGACGACGCGCTCGACATGCTCCGGTACCACCTCGGCGCCGAGCGGGTGGACGCCGAGCCTGAGGCGGCGCGCACGCTCGTGGAGCGCTGCGACGCGCTGCCCCTGGCCCTGCGGATCGCGGCCGCCCGGCTGGCGACGCGGCAGAACTGGTCGCTCGCCGCCTTCGCCGAGCGGCTGGCCGATCCCGCCGCCCGGCTCGACGCCCTGGTCTGCGAGTCGATGTCGATCCGGGACTGCCTTGCCGGCGCGGTGCGGGTGCTGACCCGGTACGGCGACGGCGACGGCGTGGCGCTGCGGGCCCTGCGGCTGCTGAGCCGGCTGGACCGGGGCCTGGTCAGCGTGTCGAACCTCGCCGCGCTGTCGGGCCAGCCGATGGCCGCCGCCGAGGTCGCCGCCGAACGCCTGGTCGACGCGGGGCTCGCCGAGGCGCTGCCGGACGCCCGCTACCGGATCCCCGAGCTCGTCCGCGCCCACGTGCGCGAACTGGGCCGCAGCCCGGAGTGCGACCAGGTGGTGGCCCTGCGCGGTCAGCATTCCCCCACGACTGCCCGGCCGCGCCGGTGAGCCGGCCCGAACGGGCCCGTGGCGCGGCGGCCCGGCTGCCGGCGGCTGATCGTCGCCTGACCGGCCGTCGGACGGGCCGGTCAGGCGACGGCGATCGCCTCGATCTCGATGATCCACTCCGGGTCGAAGATCCCGGTGACGATCACCGTCAGCGCGGGGCGGTGTGCGCCGAGCACCTCGTTGCGGACCTTGGTGTTGACGTCGGCGTGCCGGCGGTCGGCCAGGAACGTGGTCACCTTGACCAGGTTGTCGACGTCCATGCCGGCGTCGGCGAGGACGGCCCGGATGTTGTCCCAGACCAGCCGGCACTGCGCCTCGGGGGTGGCCGGGACGTGGCCGTCCCGGGACTGGGGGATCTGCCCGCTGATGAACAGCATCCGCCCGGCGGTCTGGACCTCCAGCGCGTTGTGGTAACCGCCCGTGGCCTCCGGCACCGACTCGGGGTTGATCGGCCTCATCTGCATGGTCTCGATCACGTGTAGTCCTTCCGATTGTCCGGGGGAATCCGGATTACGGACTGTGACCTTAGTCTAAAGGTCGTCCCGGGGGACCGAATCCCGGACGGACCGGAACCGCGTCTCGTCCGGGTGCTTCTGATACCCGGATCGGGCTCTCGCCCAACCTTCCCCGGCGACGGGAACCACGATGGTGGTGCCGACAGTCTGACTCCGGGGTTGACCTGAAGCGGGATTGAGGTTGTCGGATGGGGGCATGCGTGCCATTCGGCTTCACGAGTTCGGTCCCCCCGGAAACCTGGTGCTCGACGACCTGCCCGACCTGACACCCGGCCCCGGCCAGGTCCGGATCGCGGTGTCGGCCAGCGGCGTGCACCTGCTCGACACGACCCTGCGCCGGGGCGAGGCCGGCGGCCCGCTCCCGCTGCCCGACCTGCCCACCGTCCCCGGCCGCGAGGTCGCCGGCGTCGTCGACGAGCTGGGCGAGAGCGTGGACGGGGCGTGGCGCGGGCGGCGGGTCGTCGCGCACCTGGGCATGGTGCCGGGCGGGTACGCCGAGCAGGCGGTCACCGACGTGGGCTCCCTGTACGCCGTACCGCCGGGGCTGAGCGACGCCGAGGCGGTGGCCGCGGTCGGCACGGGCCGTACCGCCCTCGGGGTCTTCGATCTGGAGCCGCCGACGGCGGACGACGTCGTCTTCATGCCGTCGGCGGCCGGCGGGGTCGGCTGGTTGCTGGCGCAGGCCGCGCGGACGACCGGCGCCACCGTGGTGGCGGCGGCGCGCGGTGCCGACCGGACGGCGAAGCTGCGCGAGCTGGGCGCGGACCTCGTGGTGGACTACGGCCACCCGGACTGGATCGAAACGGTGCGGGACCGGGTCGGCGGCCTGAGCCTGGTGTACGACGGGGTGGGCGGCGCGGTGGGCCGGGCCGCCCTGGAGCTGACGCGGCCGGGCGGCCGGTTCATGATGTTCGGCTGGTCGGCGGGCGAGGCGACCCGGATCGACACCGGCGACGTCATCGGCCGGGGCCTGACCGTGGGCTGGCTGGGTCAGCGGCTGCGCGCCCTGCCCGGCGGCATCCCGGCGCTGGCCGCCCGGTCGCTGGAGCTGGCCGGGCAGGGCTGGTGGCGACCGCTGGTCTCGACCTACCCGCTGGCCGACGCCGCCACCGCGCACGCCGACCTGGAGGGACGCCGGGCGCTCGGCAAGGTGGTGCTCACCGTCGCACGCTGACCCGGCGCCTCAGCCGGCCGGCCGGCGGGCCACCAGGTACGCCTGCGGCGTGCGTTCCGGCTGGCCGCCGAAGGCCTCGGGCTCGCGCACCAGCCGGACGCGGACGTCCAGCCCCGCGTCGGTCAGCAGCTCGGCGACCCGGTCGGGTCGGCGGCGCCGGAATTCCAGCGAGACCGGGTGGCCGAGCGCCTCGGTCAGGTGCAGCGGCTCGTCGCCGACCTGGAACGCCAGCACCAGGTGACCGCCGGGCGTCAACGTCCGGTGGAAGTCCGCGAAGGTGGCCGGGAGCAGGTCGTCCGGGACGTGGATGGTCGAGTACCAGGCCACGATGCCGCCGAGGGAGGCGTCGGGCAGCCCCAGATCGGGCATCGCGCCCACGTCGAAGCGCAGGTCGGGGTGGGCCCGGCGGGCGACCTCGACCATCCGCGGGGAGAGGTCGATGCCGAACGCGTCGAGCCCGAGCCCGTGCAGGTACCCCGTGAGCCGGCCGGGGCCACAGCCGACGTCGGCGACGGGCCCGTTACCGGCGGCGCGCACGAGGTCGGCGAAGGCGGTGAGAACCGCCCGCTCCCACGGGTTGGCGACCAGTTCGTCCTGGAACCGCTCGGCGTAGTCGACGGCCAGGGCGTCGTAGGACGATCGGGTGTCATGCGGGTGCTCGGATTCGATCACGCCCAGGCACGCTACCGGTCCTGCGCGCCGGACGGCGAACACCTGCGCTACGCGGCGTAGGCGGACGTAACGAGAATTGTGCACAAGACGCTGCGCCGGCAGTCCGCGCGGATTCCCACTGGCGGGAATAGGCTCCGTCTATCGGCGGCCAGCACGGCGATGGCCATCGCGTACCGGAGGTCGGACGCGGATCGAGGGGGCGCGTCCGGCGCCGGTGTCGCCGCCTCCCGTCGCGGCCCGGCTCCGTCAGCTCCCCGGGAGCTGCTCGGCCCTCGTGACCACCCGGTCGATCAGGCCGTACTCGCGGGCCTGCTCGGCGGTGAACCACCGGTCGCGGTCCCAGTCCCGCTGGATCTCCTCCAGGCTGCGCCCGCTGTGCCGGGCGATCAGCTCCTGCATGGTCCGCTTCACGTGCAGCATGTTCTCCGCCTGGATCGTGATGTCCGCGGCGGTGCCGCCCATCCCGCCGGACGGCTGGTGCATCATGATCCGTGAGTGGGGCAGCGCGTAACGCTTGCCGGCCGTGCCCGCACAGAGCAGGAACTGCCCCATCGAGCCGGCGAAGCCGAGCGCCACCGTCGCCACGTCGTTGCGGACGAACCGCATCGTGTCGTAGACGGCCATACCCGCGCTGACCGAGCCACCCGGCGAGTTGATGTAGAGCACGATGTCCCGCTCCGGGTCCTCGGCGGCGAGCAGCAGCATCTGGGCGCAGATCTGGTTCGCCGAGGCGTCGGTGACCTCGGTGCCGAGGAAGATGATCCGCTCCTTCAGCAGCCGGTCGAACACCTGGTCGCCGAAGGACGGCTGCCCACCGTCAAACATCCGCACGTCGAGACCGATCATCGCGTCCGCCCTTCCGGCACTGCCGGCGGGCGCCCGGAGGGCGCCCGGGGGACCGGCACGTCCAGCCTGCGCGGAACGGGACGCGCGAGGCCAGCCATTCTGCCGGCGGCAGATCAGCCGACGGCAGAACCGGCCGGCCTAGACGACGGTCAACGTCCGCGCGCCCGCCCGCGTCCGCCCGCAGCCCAGCGCGACGCGGGTACGCGGGCCGGAGCGCCCGCCCACGGCGGAGGCGGGCCGCCCGACCCGCAGGGTCGTGCCGCCCGGGCGCGGAGCCAGGTGGAGCAGGGGGCCACCGGCCCGGGGAGCGACCCGCACGGCCGGGGTGACGGCGTCGGGCCGGCCGACCTCCGCCCGCTCCAGCCGGGCCAGGCCGGCCCGGGGCGCGGCCGGGATGCGCGGCTCGACCCGACGCAGGTCGTCGCGCGCCTCCTCCAGCAGGTCGGACAGGTGGATGCCGAGCGCCCGGCAGATCGCCGCGAGCACCTCCGAGGAGGCCTCCTTGCGACCGCGTTCGACCTCGGACAGGTAGGGCACCGACACTCCGGCGGCATCGGCCACCTCGCGCAGCGTGCGGCCCTGCCGCAGCCGGAGCCGGCGCAGCACCCCGCCGATCACTCGTCGCAGCAACGACATGCGGGCCTCACTCTCGGGCTCGTCGTCCGGGACACCCCCATCATGCCCCCTGTCGGGCGCGCGGGTCGTCCCGTCGTGCCGCGCGTCGGCGGGTGAGCCGGGGGTGAGCCGTGGCGCCCCGGGTCGACGACCCCGCCATGCGAGATCCGCGAAGGCCGCTATGTTGTGGTCGTGCAGGCGACGACAGGGCCGGGACAGGTCCTCACGTGATCCACTTTCCCGCCCAGCGACGGGGCCCCCTGAGCGCGCTGAGTCTCCGGCTGGCCGCCGCCATCGGCCTGGTCTTCGCCACCGTCGCCGTGGTCTACCTCGACCGGGACGGCTACCGCGACGTCAACGAGGACGCGCTGACCCTCCTCGACTGCTTCTACTACGCGGTGGTCACCCTCTCGACCACCGGCTACGGGGACATCACCCCGGTCAGCCAGACGGCCCGGCTGATCAACGTCGTCTACATCACGCCGGCCCGGGTGATCTTCCTGATCATCCTGGTCGGCACCACCCTGGAAGTGCTGACCGAGCAGTACCGCACCGGGCGTCGCCTGTCGCGGTGGAGGAGAGCCGTGAAGGACCACGTCATCATCTGCGGCTACGGCACGAAGGGCCGCAGCGCGGTCTCCGCCCTGCTCGAGAACGGGCTCGACAAGTCCCGGATCGTGGTGGTGGAGCGCAGCGGTCCGGCGCTGCGGCAGGCCACCTCGGCCGGCCTGGTGGCGATCGAGGGCTCGGCGACCCGCTCGTCGGTGCTCAACGAGGCGCACGTACGCAACGCCAAGGCGGTGATCATCGCGACCGACAGCGACGACGCCTCGGTCCTGGTGGCGCTGACCGTACGGCAGCTCACCGCCGGGCAGGTGCGGATCATCGCCGCCGCCCGGGAGGCGGAGAACGCCCCGCTGCTCAAGCAGAGCGGTGCCCACCACGTGATCGTCTCCTCGGCCACCGCCGGCCGACTGCTGGGCCTGTCCACCTCGGCCCCGCCGCTGATCGACGTGGTGGAGGACCTGCTCACCCCCGGCCAGGGCATGGCGCTGGCGATGCGCTCCGCCGAGCGCTCCGAGGTGGGCCGCTCCCCCCGCGAGCTGGAATCGCTGGTCATCGCCCTGGTTCGCCGGGGCAAGGTGGTCACCCTGGCCGACAAGGCCGGCGCGGTCATCGAGACCGGCGACATGCTGGTGCACGTACGCGACGACCGCCCGCAGGCGACCACTGCCCCCTGATCCGTGGTCGCCCTGTCCCCTGATCTGTAGTCGCCCTTGGCCTCCGGTCGTTCTGGCCTGCGGTCGTCCTGGCCTCCGGTCCCTTGGCCTGCGGTCGTCCTGATCGGTCGGGCGTTGGCGGCCGGTCGCAAACGTCCGATCCGGGAGGCCCGAGCCGTCACCCGCTCTTCGCGTGGACAACGCACCATCTGTGGTCACCTTCGGTAACAACTCATCCTCCGGGCGCCACTGCAGTCCGCGCCCTTTGCTCTGCATCCGTATATGCGCCAGCGACCCTGAGTACCTGGTGCGTATGTGGCTGCAGAGCAAAGGGCGCACAGGGTCGGGCCGACTCGGTGCCGCGAAATTCGCTGAATCCGCTGGTAATAGGCCTGCCAGCCTGATTGGCGGCAGTCGGGATTCGCTTCAGTGTCGAAATCGCCGTTACTGAACGTAGCGAATCGCGAGGAGATGGGTCCTGTCACTCAACGTGACATGGGGTGCAACCCCGGCTCCTGAGTTCCAGCAACCGTAGAAGGGCCCGCCACCAGTCGGTGGCGGACCCTTCTCGCGGTTCTGGCCCCTTGGGCGGCCAGCCTCCCCGACTCCTCGCTCAGGGGCGGCCGGTCGCGCCGGTCAGAGGATCGTCCAGGTGTCCCCGCTGGCGAGGAGCCCGGCGAGCTGCTGCTCCGGGGTCTCGGTGACCTTCGCCTTCGCCTCGGCGAGCTGCTCCTGCACCACGCTGTCGTACGACGGCCGGTCCACCGAGCGGAACACGCCGATCGGGGTGTTCCGCAGGTCCAGGCCGGGCAGCCGGGAGAGCGCGAAGGCGTACGCCGGGTCGGTGACCGTCGCGTCGTGCACGACGATCTCACCCGGGCTGACCGACGCGGTCTCCCGGACCTCCAGGCCGAACCCGCCGGGCGGGTGCACGACGCAGAACTGCCCGTCCTTGCCGAACGTGATCGGCTGCCCGTGCTCCAGCCGGATCAGGAAGTCGTCGCGGGTGGCCGGCTCCTTGAGCTGGTCGAACGCGCCGTCGTTGAAGATGTTGCAGTTCTGGTAGATCTCCACGAACGCCGAGCCCTGGTGCTCCGCCGCCGCCCGCAGCACCGACTGGAGGTGCTTGCGGTCCGAGTCGATGGTGCGGCCCACGAAGGTTGCCTCGGCCCCGAGGGCGAGCGACAGCGGGTTGAACGGCGCGTCGGCCGAGCCGGCCGGGGTCGACTTCGTGACCTTCCCGACCTCGGAGGTCGGCGAGTACTGCCCCTTCGTCAGGCCGTAGATCCGGTTGTTGAACAGCAGGATCTTCAGGTTGACGTTGCGGCGCAGCGCGTGGATCAGGTGGTTGCCGCCGATGGAGAGCGCGTCGCCGTCACCGGTGACCACCCAGACCGACAGGTCGGGGCGGCTGGCCGACAGGCCGGTGGCGATCGCCGGGGCTCGGCCGTGGATCGAGTGCATCCCGTAGGTGTTCATGTAGTACGGGAAGCGCGACGAGCAGCCGATGCCCGAGACGAAGACGATCCGCTCGCGCGGGATGTTCAGCTCCGGCATGAACTGCTGGATCGCGGCGAGGATCGCGTAGTCGCCGCAGCCGGGGCACCAGCGCACCTCCTGGTCGGACTTGAAGTCCTTGGCGGTGAGCTTGAGGGCGACGGGCTCAGACATTCTTCAGGACCTCTTCCAGCATCGTCTCCAGCTCGGCGGCGGTGAACGGCAGGCCGCGGACCTGGTTGTAGCCGATCGCGTCGACCAGGTACTTCGCCCGGATCACGTGGGCGAGCTGGCCGAGGTTCATCTCGGGGATCACCACGCGGTCGTAGGAGCGCAGCACCGTGCCGAGGTTGGCCGGCATCGGGGCGAGGTGCCGCAGGTGCGCCTGCGCGATGGCGTGGCCGCGCTGGCGCAGGCCCCGGCACGCCGCGCCGATCGGCCCGTACGTGGAGCCCCAGCCGAGCACCAGCACCCGGGCGTCGCCGTCCGGGTCCTCGACCTCGATGTCCGGCACCGGGATCGTCTCGATCCGGGCCGCCCGGGTGCGCACCATGAAGTCGTGGTTCGCCGGGTCGTACGAGATGTCGCCGGTCTTGTCGGCCTTCTCCAGGCCGCCGATGCGGTGCTCCAGCCCGGCGGTGCCCGGGACGGCCCACGGCCGGGCCAGGGTCTCCGGGTCGCGCAGGTAGGGCAGGAACGTGGTGCCGTCGTCGCCGTTGGGCTTCGTGGCGAACTCGACCCGCAGGTCGGGCAGCGACTCGACGTCGGGCAGCAGCCACGGCTCGGAGCCGTTGGCGACGTAGTTGTCGGACAGCAGGATGACCGGCGTGCGGTAGGTCAGCGCGATCCGGGCCGCCTCGATGGCCGCGTGGAAGCAGTCCGACGGCGACTTCGGCGCGATCACCGCGATCGGGGCCTCGCCGTGGCGGCCGTAGAGCGCCATGTTGAGGTCGGCCTGCTCGGTCTTGGTGGGCATGCCCGTGGAGGGACCGGCCCGCTGCACGTCGACGATGACCAGCGGCAGCTCCAGCGCCACCGCGAGGGAGATCGTCTCGCTCTTGAGCGCGACGCCCGGGCCGCTGGTGGTGGTGACGCCGAGCGAGCCGCCGTACGACGCGCCCAACGCCGCGCCGACCGCGGCGATCTCGTCCTCGGCCTGCATGGTGAGCACGCCGAAGCGCTTGTGCTTGCTCAGCTCGTGCAGGATGTCCGAGGCCGGGGTGATCGGGTAGGCGCCCAGGAAGACCGGCAGCCCGGAGCGGACGCCGGCGGCCACCAGGCCGAGCGACAGGGCCGCGTTGCCGGTGATGTTGCGGTAGGTGCCCGGCCGCATCTTCGCCGGCTTGACCTCGTAGCGGACCGCGAAGTCCTCGGTGGTCTCGCCGAAGTTCCAGCCGGCCCGGAACGCCGCGACGTTCGCCGCGACCAGCTCGGGGCGGGCGGCGAACTTGCGCTCCAGGAAGCGCAGCGTCGACTCGTACGGCCGGTTGTACATCCAGGAGAGCAGACCGAGGGCGAACATGTTCTTGGCCCGCTCGGCGTCCTTCTTGGACACCGCGAGCTCGGCGAGCGCGCCCACCGTCATCGAGGTCAGCGCCACCGGGTGCACCACGTAGCCGGCGAGGGAGTCGTCCTCGAGCGGGTTCGACTGGTAGCCGACCTTGGCCAGGTTGCGCTTGGTGAACTCGTCGGTGTTGACGATGATGTCCGCGCCCCGCGGCAGGTCGGCGAGGTTGGCCTTGAGCGCCGCCGGGTTCATCGCCACCAGCACGTTCGGCGAGTCGCCGGGGGTCAGGATGTCGTAGTCGGCGAAGTGCACCTGGAAGCTCGACACGCCCGGCAGGGTGCCGGCGGGAGCCCGGATCTCCGCCGGGAAGTTCGGCAACGTGGAGATGTCGTTGCCCAGCTGCGCGGTCTCCGAGGTGAACCGGTCGCCGGTGAGCTGCATGCCGTCGCCGGAGTCACCGGCGAACCGGATGACCACCCGGTCCAGTTGACGGATCTGCTTGGTCACGCCTGCACCTCGCTTCGCTGGGCGCGGTCGCGCGGGCGGCTGAACGTGATGGTGACCTCGCCTTGCCCGGCCACGTGACCTCCTTGACGCACCGCTGCACCAGACCCGCCGAGGCGGGCCCGGTCCGCTGTAGTTACCTCACCTGAGAGCCTACGTCGAATCGCGGCCCCAACCTTCTCGGAGGCCGCCCTGTGGGATGCGATCCAGCGAGATTCCACCCCGATTTGAGGTGTTTCCGTCCGCCCGCCGTAATCCAGATCACCGGTCGCGGGGTGGGCGGGACGCAGACCCGGTCGGACCAGGGCCGCCCGGGTCACTCGGTCGGTGCCGTGGACGGTCCACCCGCCGGGGCGGTCATCCGCCGCCGCAGGGAGGTGGTCGCCAGCGTGAGGGCGAACACCACCAGCAGCGTGGAGACCACGATCAGCAGGATCGCCGTCCGCCGTACCGAGCCACCTCCGCCGTCGCCGCTGACGGCCGCGGCGTCGGCGGCGAGCACGCCCTGCGACCCGGTCGGCGCGGGCGGCGAGGCCACCGGGGTCGCCAGCGCGGCGGCGGCGGTGATCCGGAAGCTCATCTGCACCTGCCGGGCCCGGCCGCTGCGCGGGTCGAGCTGGCCGAGCACCGCGCCGGCCAGCGGGGCCTGCCGCTGCGCCTCGGGGGTCGCGGAGACCGGCAACCGCAGCTGCGCGGTCCGGCCGGCGGCGAGGGTGCCCAGCTCGCAGCGCGTACGGGAGGGGTCGACCGTGGTGCAGCCGGACGGGGGCGTCGGCACGGTCACCCCGGCCGGCAGGACCACCTCGATCCGGCCCTCGGCGTCCACCCTGCCGGTGTTGCCCAGGCGCACGTCGAGCCCGCTCGACCCGCCACTGATGTCGAAGGAGACCGGGTCGGCGTCCAGCCTGATCCCCGGCACCGGCGGGCCGGGCGGGAAGAGCACGGCGAACCCCTCGTCGTCGCCCACCGGGCCGGGCACGCCGGGGGCGGTCGCGGTGACCCGGACGGAGCCGCTGAGCGGCATCCGCTTCCAGGCGTCGCCGTCGACGCGTACCCGGAGCAGGGTGCTGAACCGGGCGCCGGGCGCGCTGGCCCACTCCCCGCAGCGGTGCTCCCCGCCGCCGACCAGAGCGCAGCCCGCGGTGCCGGCGTCGGACAGCCCGGCCGGCAGCGTGTAGGACAGCCCGATCCGGGCGGGCGTGGCGCCCGTGTTCGTGATGGTCACCCGGAGCGTGGTCACCGTGCTCGCCGCGTTCCAGTACGCGGCGGTCAGGGTGATGTCGTCGGTCGTGACGCTGACCCCGGCCAGGGGCGCCGGCGGGGTGGCGGCGGGCGCGGAGGGCCGGACCGGCGGCACCGACGGCGCCGGGGGCGGTGCGGCGGTGGTCGGCGCGGCGGTGGTCGGCGCCGGCTGCTCCGGGGCCGTCGTCGTCGGGGCCGGCTCGGTCGTCGGGGCCGGTGGCGTGGTCTCCGGCGGCGGCGCGGTGGTCGAGGGCGCCTCGGTGGGCACCGGCCCCGTGTCCGTCGGATCCGCGGTGGGAGTGTCTCCGCCCGGCTCGCCGGCCGGCTCGGTCGCGATGGAGGCGGCCCGGGCGGCGGTCGGTGCGGCGGTCGCCCAGCCGGGCACCGCGGCGACGGTCAGTCCGACCGCGAGGCCGATCGCCAACAGGGGCACGACGCGTCGGTCACGCGCCCGCCGGCTAGGCCGTACGTCCACGCGAGCCATCTGTCCTCCGGTGACGATGAGTGAGATCCCAATATTCGACAATTGTTGCCAGAGGGCACTAGTCCCGCCGGGAAACGAATCCGTAACGGGTTCGACCCGAGCCGCGACGAGGAGCGGTAGGCTCAGCGACCGTGACCGGTTACCTGGGCTCGTACGCGACGCTCGGGCTGCTGCTGCTCGCCAGCGTCCTCTTCTTCGTTACGGCGTTCTCGGCCAACCGGGTGTTACGCCCTGCCCGTCCGGCGGATCCCTTCGGCAAGCGCACCAGCTACGAGTGCGGCCTCGACCCCGTCGGCGCCGACTGGGCGCAGATGCAGATCCGTTACTACGTGTACGCGTACCTCTACGTGTTGTTCGCCGTGGAGTCGGTGTTCCTCTTCCCGTGGGCGGTCGTCTTCGACCGGCCGGGGTTCGGCATGGTCACGGTCGTGGAGATGGCGGTCTTCGTCGCGGTGCTGGCGCTCGGCATCCTCTACGCCTGGCGCAAGAACATCCTGCGCTGGTCCTGACCTCGACGGTCAGGCGAGGCCGCGCCGGGTCAGCGTCGGCGGACGGTCGCCCCGGATCGAGGCGACCATGTCGAGCACCCGCCGGGTGGGGCGGACCTGGTGCGCGCGGAACACCCGGGCGCCCAGCCAGGCCGAGACCGCCGTGGCCGCGAGCGTTCCCTCCAGCCGTTCGGCCACCGGCAGGTCCAGCGTCTCGCCGATGAAGTCCTTGTTCGACAGGGCCACCAGCAGCGGCCAGCCGGTGCCGGAGAGCTCGCCGAGCCGGCGGGTGATCTCCAGGGAGTGTCGGGTGTTCTTGCCGAAGTCGTGCGCCGGGTCGATCAGGATCCCGTCGGCGCGTACGCCCAGCGCGACCGCGCGGTCGGCGAGCCCGGTCACCGTCGTGAGCACGTCGGCGACCACGTCGGCGAAGGCCGCGCGGTGCGGGCGGGTCCGGGGCGCCAGGCCGCCGGCGTGCGAGCAGACCAGGCCGGCGCCCGTCTGCGCCGCCACCTGGGCCAGGGCCGGGTCGGCGCCGGACCAGGTGTCGTTGAGCAGGTCGGCGCCCGCCGCCACCGCCTCCACCGCCACCTCGGCCCGCCAGGTGTCGATCGAGATCACCACGTCCGGGAAGGCGGCCCGGACGGCGGCGATGGTCGCCACCGTGCGACGGATCTCCTCGGCCACGTCGACCTCGGCGCCGGGACCGGCCTTGACCCCGCCGATGTCGATGATCTCGGCGCCCTCCTCGACCGCCCGCTCCACGGCGCGCAGCGCGCTGTCCTGCGCGAAGGTCGCGCCCTGGTCGAAGAACGAGTCCGGCGTGCGGTTGACGATCGCCATCACCACCAGCTCGTCCGGGCCGAACGTGCGCCCACCGAGCCGAAGCGCCCCGGCCATGCCGCCTCCTGAAGGTCACCGCCGACCCGTCCCCGCCGTCGGCCGATGACGACGCTAGCCGGTCCGCCCGGGTCGGACCCCGCCGGTCCGCCGTCGCCGCCTCCCGTACGGGTGCGTCGGGCGGGGGTCTTCGGCACGGATCCGGGGCGCGGCGGGTGGCGGGGTCGCTCCCGGCGGTTCGACATGCCACGATCTGTGCATGGGTCAGGTTCTGCTCCTGCTGGTCGTGGCGTTGACCGTCGCGGCGGTCGTGTTCGGGGTGACGGTGCTGGTCTCCGGCCGGGATCCCGGCCTGGTGCCGGCCGAGCCGGACGGACGGTCCGTGCCGCTGCCGGCGTCCCGCCCGCTCGCCGAGTCCGACGTGGGTGAGGTCCGGTTCGACACGGCGCTGCGGGGCTACCGCATGGCCCAGGTCGACCACGCTTTGCGCCGGGCGGCCTACGACATCGGCTACAAGTCCGAGCTGATCGGCGTGCTGGAGGCGGAGGTCGCCGCGCTGCGCGAGGGGCGGACGGCGGATGCCGACGCCCTGCGCCGGGCGCGGGAGCAGGCGGCCGGGGCCGCCGCCGAGTCGTCGCCGGAGGCCCGGGGGACGGTGCCGGTCGGGGCCGACCGCCCGGACGCACCGGGGGACACCGACGTGGTCGTCGCGCCGATCCCCGCGTTCGCGGGCCCGACCGTCGCGTCGGCGGCGAAGGACGCGACGCCGGCCGGCTCCGCAGCCACCGGGCACCCCGGCGACGCCGCCTTCGCCCGGCCCGGCACCGACCGCACCGCCGACCGGACCGGCGACACCGACGCCGACACCGCCGTGGACCAGACGGAGGCGGGCGATACCGCCGTGGACCGGTCTGACGCGGCCGACACCGCCGTGGACCGGTCTGACGCGGCCGACACCGCCGTGGACCGGCCCGGCGCGGGGGACACGGCCGTGAACCGGACCGACGCGGGCGACGGCACGACACAGCCGGCGGGTGACGCGACCAGCCCCGGCCCGGTGGTCGGGTCGGGGTCGGAGTCGAAGTGACCGGTCCGGAACCCGGCGACGACCTGCGCGACGTGGCGCAGCCCGGCGCGGGCGAGGTCACCGCCACGGTGATCGTCGACGCGCCGGCGGAACGGGTCTTCGCGGCGCTGACCGCCTGGGAGCGGCAGTCGGACTGGATCCCCTTCACCACCGTCCGGGTGGTCGAGGGCGACGGCGGCGAGGGCAGCCTGGTCGAGGCGGTCACGGCGCTCGGCCCCGCCGTGCTGCGTGACGAGATGCGGGTGGTCCGGGTGGACGCGCCCTACGAGGTGGGCGTGGTGCACTGCGGGAAGTTGCTGCGCGGCCCCGGCGTGCTCCGCTGCACGCCGCTGGAGCGGAACCGCACCCAGGTGGTCTGGCACGAGTGGTTCCACCTGCCCGGTGGGCCGGCGGGCCGGGTGGCCTGGCCGGTGCTCTGGCCCGGGTCGAAGTTCAGCCTCAGCCAGGCACTGAAGAAGTTCGGTCGGCTGGTGGAGCAGGGCCGGCTCCCCTGACCGGGGCGGCCGTGGATCGTGCCCCGTCGGGCGACTTGGCTTGATCGACTCGATGTCGCCGACATCGGGGTGTCGGCGTGACCGGGACGCCCCGATGTCGGCGAACCCGGGCGGACCGGGCCCGGCGGCCGGGGCGCTGCGCGGGGCCGCAGGGCGCGGGCCCGTCGGGGCCGTGCCCTAGCGTGGACGTGTGACTGACCTGGTGATCGGCGCCGACGGGCTGCCGCGATGCGGCTGGGGGCACAGCACCCCCGACTACGCCGCCTACCACGACACCGAGTGGGGCCGGCCCCTGCGCGGCGACGACGCGCTCTACGAGCGGCTTACGCTGGAGGCGTTCCAGTCGGGGCTGTCCTGGCTGACCATCCTGCGCAAACGTCCCGCGTTCCGGCTGGCCTTCGACGAGTTCCGGATCGAGACCGTGGCCGACTACGGCGACGCCGACGTCGCCCGGCTGCTCGCCGACGCCGGCATCGTCCGCAACCGGGCCAAGATCGAGGCGGCGATCGCCAACGCCCGGGCGGCGCTGGAGCTTCCAGAGGGGCTCTCCGCGCTGCTCTGGTCCTTCGCCCCGCCGCCCCGGCCGGCCCGACCCACGTCGTTCGCGGAGGTGCCGGCGTTGACCGCCGAGTCCACCGCGATGGCCAAGGCGCTCAAGAAGCGGGGCTTCCGCTTCGTCGGCCCGACCACGGCCTACGCGCTGATGCAGGCCACCGGGATGGTCGACGACCACCTTGCGGGCTGCCACGTCGTGGCGGCGCGGGCGGCGTGATGGGATGGAGGCCATGACGACCGACACCGCGCACCGGGTGGACGGGGCGCGCCCCGCCGACGGCACGGGCGCCTGGGCGGTGCTGCTGCCCACCGGGCGCTACGAGGCCGAGCGGCTCGTCCACCACGACACGCTCGAGTTGACCGGCCTGGCCGACGCCGCCCGACCCCGCCCCGGCGACCGGGTGGCCGTGCTGGTCGACGCGCCGCCCCGGCTGGTGGCGCTGGGCCGGGTCACCGGGGCCGGCGGCGAGGAGCGGGAGGACCCGGACGACCCGCAGTCCGAGCAGGTCGAGGCGCCGCTGGTGGTGGCGTACACCCGGCGGGCCTTCGACGAGCCGGCGCCGGCTGACGCGCTGGCGCTCGACGGGCCGGTGACGGCGCTGGACCCGGCGGCCTTCCGGGCCCTGGCCGACCGGCTCGGCCCGCCGCCGCAGCGGCGCTCCTGGCTGGTCAGCCTGGACCTGCCGATCGAGGCCGCGTCGCCCGCCGAGGCGGTCCGCCTGTTCTGGGCCTACGTGCAGGAGTTGGGCCCCCGCGAGCTGCCGGCCTTCGTCTCGCCCTCCGGCGACGAGCTGGCCATGCAGGCGTTCGTGCTTGGCGCGGAGGCCAACCAGGATCCGGAGGAGGACGACTGACCCGACCGGCGACGGCCGCCCGGCCCACCGGCGGTGGAATGCGGGGCCGGGCCGGCCCGGGGGAGGCGTCAGCGGCCCTCGAAGACCGGCTTCTGCTTGTTGACGAAGGCCAGGGTGCCGGCGCGGTGGTCGGCGGTGCCCCCGCAGATCGACTGCGCCTGCGCCTCGGCGGACAGGGCGTCGGCCAGCGTGCCCGCGTCGGCGATGGAGAGCTGCCGCTTGATCGCCCCGTACGCGACGGTCGGGCCGGCGGCCAGCCGGGCGGCCAGCTCCTGCGCGGTCGGCAGCACCTGCTCGTCGTCCTCCACCAGGCGGTTGAGCAGCCCGATCTGGCAGGCGTCCGTGGCGCCCACCGGCTCGGCCAGCATCAGCAGCTCGATGGCCTTCGCGTGCCCCACCAGCCGGGGCAGCGTCCAGGAGGCGCCGGTGTCGGCGGCGAGCCCGACCTTGGCGAACGCCATCAGGAAGCTGGTCGACGGCCCGCCGATGCGGATGTCGGCGAGGAACGCCAGCGAGGCGCCCGCCCCGGCGGCCATGCCCCGCACGGCGGCGACCACCGGCTTGGGCAGGTTGGCCAGCCGGGCGGCGATCGGGTTGTAGTGCGCGCGGACGGTGTCCAGCGGGTTGCCGTCGCTGGACTCCAGGGTCTGCACGTGCTCACGCAGGTCCTGGCCGGCGCTGAACGACCGACCCGCGCCCGCGAGCACCACCGCGCGGCAGGACCGGTCGGTCTCCAACTCGGCCAGCGTGTCCCGCAGCGCCTCCTTGAGCGCGACGTCGAGCGCGTTCATCGCCGTGGGGCGGTTCAGCGTCAGGGTGACGACGGCGTCGGTGCGGTCGACGAGCAGCGGCTCGGTCACTTCTAACGACCCTTCTGTCGGGCGATGCGGTTGCCGGAGTCGAGGCACTGCTCGACGTACCGGTCGGCGGCCGGCCGCAGCCGTGCCGCGTGCCGGTCGAAGAAACTGGCCGCGGCGGTGCCGGGCCAACGCTCGGGGAGCAGCGCCGGGGGCAACTGCGGGTCCCGGAACAGGAAGGTACGCCACGCGTGCACGAGCCGGAACCGGGCGGCGTACGCCTCCTCGTCGAGGCTGCGCACGGTGACCCCGGCCAGCAGCGGTCGCTGCTCGGCGACGAACTGCTCGTACGCCTGGCCGATCTCCGTCAGGTCCCAGGCCCGGCGCACCACGCCCATCGCGCCGGGGGTGCCGGCGGTGTGCGCGGCGGTGAACCGCTCGTAGCGCACGCCCGCCTCGTCGAGCAGCACGTCCACGTCCTCGCCGGGCCGGGTCGCCACCCAGGTGCACTCGTCGAGGGCGCCGTAGCCGAGGAAGGTCAGGTTGGCGGCGAGCCGCTGCCGGTCCCGCCGGGACAGGGGGGCCTCCAGGACCAGCAGGTCGAACCGCCCGTCCCAGGTGATCCGGCCCGTCCGGTAGATCCGCGCGGCCGCCTCGTCCAGCCGGCGGGCGGCTTTCGGGGTGATCGAATATCCCGGTCCGGAGGTCAGCCGACACGGGTCGAGCCACCCCTGACGGACCATCCGGGAGACCGCCGTACGCACGGCGGGCGGGGCGATCCCGAGCGGCGCCAGCAGCCTGACCAGGGCGGCGACGGGTGCCCGGCCGCCCCTCGCCCGGAGGTGGTCGCCGTACAGGTCGAAGAGTGCCGACCGTGCCTGCATGACCGCACATTGTGACAGGCCTTCTCAGGATAAGCTAGATGCTGTTACATCAATGCTGCTTCGGTTTGGGTCCGGCGGTGTTCATCAGGGAAAATCGTTGGTCGACACCCCCGCGTAGGTTGCGGTGGTCAAGACGAAGTGGCTGTGGGGCAACCCACCGACCCTGGTGTAGGTCTGAGGGGAGACAACATGGCGGCGATGAAGCCGCGGACGGGCGACGGTCCGCTGGAAGTCACCAAGGAGGGCCGGGGCATCGTCATGCGCGTCCCGCTGGAGGGCGGTGGCCGGCTCGTCGTCGAGATGACTCCCGACGAGGCCAACGCGCTCGGTGACGCACTGAAGGCAGCCGCCGGCTGACCGAGGAACGGTCCGCGCGCCCGCGTGGGCCTTTCGTCAACCCCTGAGCCACCGGCCCCGCCGGTGGCTCAGGGTCTTCATTCTCCCGCGGAGCCACGCTCCGCGAGCTTCCTGGAGGTACGGCTCCGCGTGCTCGCCATCCGTCTGCTCGCCGAGCCGGACCGGCTCGACACCCTCGTTCTGCCCGTCCGGCCAGGTGCGGCCGGCGACGAACCGGCCCGACCGGCCCCGACCGGGGCGACGCTGCCCGACGGCGTGGCCGAGGAGGCCGTCGCCCTGGTGCCGGCGGCACGACTGACCGGGCGCCCCGGTGAGGTCCATGCGCAGTTGCGACCCGGGCGGGACCCCGGCCGGCTGCTGCTGCTCGGCGTCGGCGAGGGCGACGAGGCGGGCTGGCGGACGGCCGGCGCGGCTCTGGCCCGGGCCGCGAAGGATGAGATCCACGTCACGTTGGCCATGCCGGCCGACGCCACCGAGGCGGCCGTACGCGGACTGGTCGAGGGCCTGCTGCTGGCCTCGTACCGGTTCCGGCTGACCGACGCCGGCACCGCCCCCGCCCTGGCGGAGGTCGACGTCGTGGTGGCCGACCCGGACGCGCACGGCGCGGCCCTGGAGGTGGCCCGGACGACGGCCCGGATGACCCGGTTCGCCCGCGACCTCACCAACACCCCCTCGTCGGTGAAGAACCCGCAGTGGTTCGCCGACCAGGTCGCCGCCCTCGCCGCCGACGTGCCGGACCTGCACCTGCGGGTACGCGAGCCGGAGGAGCTGGCGGCCGAGGGCTTCGGCGGGATCCTGGCCGTCGGGGGCGGCTCGGCCAGCGGCCCGCGCCTGGTCGAGCTGGACTGGCGGCCGGCCGACGCGCGTACCCACGTGGTGCTGGTCGGCAAGGGGATCACGTTCGACACCGGCGGCATCTCGATCAAGCCGGTGGCGTCGATGAAGCTGATGCGCAAGGACATGGCGGGGGCGGCGGCGGTGGTCGCGGCGACCCTCGGCGCGGCGGCCCTGCGCCTGCCGGTCCGGGTCACCACGCTGGCACCGCTGGCGGAGAACATGCTCAGCGGCTCGGCGTTCCGCCCCGGCGACATCATCCGCCACTACGGCGGCACGACCAGCGAGACCACCAACTCCGACGCCGAGGGGCGGCTCGTCCTGGCCGACGCGCTCGCGTACGCCGTCGCCGAACTCCAGCCCGACCTGCTGGTCGACCTCGCCACGCTCACCGGGGCGAACGCGGTAGCGCTGGGCAAGCGCACCGGCGCCCTCTACAGCGACAACGACGCGCTCGCCACGGACGTGCTGGCCGCGATCGCCGCCGCCGGCGAGGCCGCCTGGCGGATGCCGCTGCCCGCCGACTACGCCGAGCACCTCGGCAGCGACCTGGCCGACCTGCACAGCTCGCCGGACCGGGGCGCCGGGTCCGTGATGGCCGCGCTCTACCTGCGGGAGTTCACCGGCGGGCTGCGCGACCGGTGGCTGCACGTGGACATGTCCGCGCCGTCGTGGGCCGACGGCGACGACGCCGAGCTGACCCGGGGCGCGACCGGCTGGGGCGTACGCTCGCTGCTGCGCTGGCTGGGCTCGCTGGGTTGACCGTCCGGCGGCGCCCGCCCCCGGCGGGCCCCCGGTCAGCGGCGGGTCAGCACTTGACGGCGGCGAGCAGCCCGTGGCCGACCGGCAGCAGCGCCGGGATCCAGTGCTCGGACTCCCGGATCGCCTTGATCGCCTCGCGGACGGTCACCGTCTCGACGTCCCGGGCGGCGGGGTCGCCGATCCGGCCGCCGGCCAGCGTGCCGTTGAGCGCGACCACGCCGCCCGGCCGCAGCAGCCGCAGCGCGGCGTCCACGCAGGCGGCGAACCCGGTCGACTCGGCGTCCACGAAGACGAGGTCGTACGCGCCGTCGGCGAGCCGGGGGAGCACGTCCAGCGCCCGGCCGGTGATGATCCGGGTGCGACCGGCGGCGAAGCCGGCCTCGGTGAAGATCCGCCGGGCGATCCGCTGGTGCTCGACCTCGACGTCGATGGTGGTGAGTACGCCGTCGGCGCGCATCCCGCGCAGCAGCCAGACCCCGCTGACTCCCGTGCCGGTGCCGATCTCCACCACCGCCCGGGCGCTGCCGGCGGCGGCGAGCAGGCGCAGCGCCGCGCCGGCGCCGGGGGTCACCGCCTCCAGGCCGACCTCGTGGGCCAGGCTGCGGGCGGTGCGCAGGACGAGATCCTCGGTCACGTACGACTCGGCGAAGTGCAGGGTCTGGGCCGTCGAATTGCCGGAACCGGCGACCGTGGCGATGGGACACCTCCGGGCGGCATGCGTGGTGCGGGGGCGGGTGGGCACTGTGAGCCTAGAGGCGACGTCGAACGGGCGCAGCCGCGCGTCCGCCACCCGACGATCACGGTCGGCAACCGGTGACTCCATCCGCGGCATCCGTGTAATCCTGGAAGCGGTGTTCCGGCCAGCGCGACCGGGCGACGCTGTCGCCGGGTCCGTGGAGCGCGGGATCCGGGGATGGACTGGGAGGGCACCGACGTGACCGACGGCTGGGACTGGCGCCAGCCCGGGGGAACTCCGGCGCCGGCGCGACCGCCGGTGTCCGGACATCCGCCGGTGGGGTCGCCGCCGACGCCTCAGGGCGCCGGGGGCGGCACGACTTCGCCCTGGTGGTCCGACGCGCTGGCCGACCCGTGGCGCGACCCGGCCGCGCCGACCGCCGTGGTGCTGCCGGCCGCGCCGAGCCCCGGCACCGAGCCGGAGCCGGTCAGCGACCCGGATGCCCCGGGCCGGCCGACGCTGCGGCAGCTCCTCCTCATCCCGTTGATCACCGCGCTGCTCGCGGGCAGCCTGGGCGGCGCGCTCGGGTACGCCTTCGCGGTGCGCGGGGGCGCCATGGGCGGCACGGTGCTCGGCGCGGACCCGCAGGCGCCCGGCCTGGCCCAGCGCAGGCCCGAGTCGCTGGCCGGGGTCGCCGAGCGGGTGCTGCCCAGCGTGGTGACGGTCCGGGTGGCGGGCCTCGGCGGCACGAGCGAGGGCTCCGGCTTCATCGCCAGCGCCGACGGGCACGTCATCACCAACGACCACGTGGTGGCGGGGGCGACCGGCAAGGCGTCGGTGGTCTTCAACGACGGCAGTTCGGCCCCGGCGACCGTCGTCGGGCAGGACCCGGAGTCCGACATCGCGGTGATCAAGGTCTCCCGGACGGGCCTGCGGCCGGTCGAGTTCGGCGACTCCGACGCGCTGGCCGTGGGCGACCCGGTGCTGGCCATGGGCTCGCCGCTCTCGCTGGCCAACACGGTCACGGCCGGCATCGTCAGCGCCCTGGACCGGACGATGCGGGCCGGCGAGCCTGGCGGCCCGACGCGCTACTACGCGGCGATCCAGACCGACGCGGCGGTCAACCACGGCAACTCGGGCGGCCCGCTTGTCGACGGCGCGGGCCGGGTGATCGGGGTCAACTCGACGATCAAGTCGCTGGTCTCCGAGGGGCAGGAGGCGGGCAACATCGGCCTTGCCTTCGCCATCCCGATCAACCAGGCGAAGCGGATCACGCAGGACATCATCGGCACCGGCAAGGCCCGGCGCACGGTGATCGGCGCCCAGGTCGGCGGGTCCGGCGCGGGCACCGGAGGAGCCGGCGTACGCCTGGCGGCCGTGGAGCCGTCCGGCCCGGCGGCGGGCGCGGGGCTGCGGGCCGGTGACGTGATCCTGAAGCTCGACGGCCGTCCGATGACCGAACCGACCGACCTGATCGCCCTGGTCCGGAAGTTCGCGCCCGGCGCGGTGGTGACCGTGGAGTACCGCCGGGGCGCCAACCGGCAGAACGCCTCCGTGACCCTGGCCGCGGACGCCAAGTAGGGACCGTCACCCCCTCCCCGGCCGGTGCCCCACGTGCGTAGTCTTGCTGCTGACGCCGAAGGAGGCCCGCGCAGTGTTCGAGAACCTGAACTGGTGGGAGATCGGTGCGCTGCTGCTCCTGGCGCTGCTGATCTTCGGTGACCGGCTGCCCGCGGTGATCAGCGACGGCCTGCGCATGGTGCGCAACCTGCGCGCGATGGCCAGCAACGCCACCACCGACCTCAGCCGCGAGCTGGGCACCGACATCCAGCTGGAGGACCTGCACCCGAAGGCGTTCATCCGCAAGCACCTGCTCAGCGAGGAGGACGAGCAGGCGATCCGGAAGCCCCTCCAGGGCGTCTACGACAACCTGCGGGCGGACGTCACCGGCGTGCACAACGAGCTGAAGGACGTGGCATCCGCCGCCGACGTGCGCGCGAACGGCAGCCGCCCGGCGACCGCCACCGGCGCCGCCCCGGCCCCCGCCCCCCGGGCCAGCTACGACGACGCGACCTGATCCCGGGTCAGCTACGACGCGACGCGACCTGATCCCGGGCCAGCGGCGCCGACGCGACCTGACTCCGTGAACGGCGAGGTCGCGCCGATCCGGCCCCGGCCCGCCTCGGCGTCGCCACGGACGGCGACGGGGGCGGCGCTCCCGGGGGAACGCCGCCCCCGTGCGGGTGGCGACAGCGCCGGCCGTGGCCGGCGTACGGTCAGCGGCCGGCGGGCTTGAGGCCCAGCGGCTTGCCGAGCAGCGACTCCCGGCGCAGGGCGAGCCGGTCGGCGACCTGGCCCAGCGCCTTCGCGGCCGGCGACTCCGGCTCGGCCAGCACGATCGGGGTGCCCACGTCGCCGGCCTCGCGCACGCGGGTGTCGAGCGGGACCTGCCCGAGCAGCGGCACCTGCGCGCCGATGGTCTTCGTCAGCGACTCGGCGACCGCCTGGCCGCCGCCCGCGCCGAAGACCTCCATCCGGGAGCCGTCCGGCAGCTCCAGCCAGGACATGTTCTCGATGACGCCGACCACGCGCTGGTGGGTCTGCAACGCGATCGCGCCGGCCCGCTCCGCCACCTCGGCGGCGGCGGTCTGCGGGGTCGTGACGATCAGGATCTCGGAGTTGGGCAGCAGTTGGGCCAGGGAGATCGCCACGTCGCCGGTGCCCGGGGGCAGGTCGAGCAGGAGCACGTCCAGCTCGCCCCAGTAGACGTCGGCGAGGAACTGCTGCAACGCCCGGTGCAGCATCGGGCCGCGCCACACCACGGCGGCGTTGCCGGCGGTGAACATGCCGATCGAGATGACCTTCACGCCGTGCGACTGCGGCGGCATGATCATGTCCTCGACGCGGGTCGGGCGGCCGTCCGCGCCGAGCATCCGGGGCACCGAGTGGCCGTAGATGTCGGCGTCGACCACGCCGACGGAGAGCCCGCGGGCGGCCAGCGCGGCGGCCAGGTTGACCGTCACGCTGGACTTGCCGACGCCGCCCTTGCCGCTGGCGACCGCGTACACGCGGGTGCGGGAGCCCGGCTGGGCGAACGGGATGACCGGCTCCTGGGAGGCGCCGCCGCCGCGCAGCTTCGCCTGGAGCTCCTGGCGCTGCTCGGGGCTCATCACGCCGAACTCGATCGCCACGCCGGTCACCCCGGGCACCGCGCCGACGGCGGCCGTGATGTCCGAGCGCAGCTTGTCCTTCAGCGGGCAGCCGGCGACGGTGAGCAGCAGCTCGACCCGTACGACGCCGTCGTCGCCGACCTCGGCGGAGCGGACCATGCCCAGCTCGGTGATGGGCCGGCGGATCTCCGGGTCGTTGACGGTGGCCAGCGCGGCCTGGATCGCGTCGGAGACGGTGCTGACGGGTGCTGACATGCCCGCAATGCTACGTCGGCGGCCCTGCCCCACCGCCGTCAGCGGGGGGCGGTGTGAGCGAATCGATGGCGACGGCTGCGCTGGGCGGCATACCGGACGTAGCGGGACGATCGAGTCGGTCCCGCTGCGCCGGGCCCCCGGGGCAGGCGGCGTCCGGGCCGCTCAGGCGTCGGCCTCCCGGCCCTCCGGGCGGCCGTCGTGGGCCTGATCGCCGTCCAGGTCGTCGCGGGGCTCCTCCAGCCCGTCGCCGTGCTGCGGGACCCTGTCCTGCTGCCGGCGCTCCAGCCGCTGCCGGCGCCGGCCCGCCTCGTCCAGCTCCTCGGCCAGCCGGGCCAGCTCCGAACGGAGGAAGTCCCGGGTCGCGACCTCGCCCATCGCGTTGCGCAGCGCGGCGATCTCCCGCGCCAGGTACTCCGTGTCGGCCTTCTGCATGGTCGCCCGGCGGCGGTCCTCCTCCAGGGAGACCCGGTCCCGGTCGGCCTGCCGGTTCTGCGCCAGCAGGATCAGCGGGGCCGCGTAGCTGGCCTGGAGGGACAGCACCAGGGTCAGGAACGTGAAGGTGTACGGGTCGAAGCGCAGGTGCGCCGGGGCCAGGGTGTTCCAGCCGAACCACAGCGCGATCACGATCGTCATGTAGACGATGAAGTTCGCGGTGCCCATCCCCCGGGCGATCCCCTCGGACCACCGGCCGAAGGCCTCCGGGTCGAACCGGGGCAGCTTGACGCCCCGGGGCTCGCGCGGCTGGTCGAGCCGCTGCGCCCGTCGCTGCTCAGCCATCCGCGCCGTCCAGCGTCGGCCCGGTGGTGGACGGGCGCTCGGCGGCGTCCCGGTCCCGCCAGTCCCGGGGCAGGAGGTGGTCCAGCACGTCGTCGACCGTGACCGCGCCGACCAGCCGGTTGTTGCGGTCGATGACGGGCATGGCGACCAGGTCGTACGTGGCCATCCGGCGGGTGATCTCCGGCAGCGGGGTGGTCGGCCGCAGCGGGTCGATGTCGTTGACCACGATGCCGCCGAGCAGGTCGGCCGGCGGCTCGCGGAGCAGCCGCTGGAAGTGCACCATGCCGAGGTAACGGCCGGTCGGCGTGGTCATCGGCGCCCGGGACACGAAGACCTGCGCGGCGATCGCGGGGGAGAGCTGCGGTTCCCGGATCCGGGCCAGGGCCTCGGCGACGGTGGCGTCCGGCGGCAGGATGACCGGCTCGGAGGTCATCACGCTGCCCGCCGTTCCCGGCGTGTACTTGAGCAGCTGACGCACCGGGTCGGCCTCGCCCGGCTGCATCAGGTCGAGCAGGACGTCCTGCTCGGGCGGCGGCAGCTCACTGAGCAGGTCGGCGGCGTCGTCCGGGTCCATCTCCTCCAGCACGTCGGCGGCCCGCTCGCGGTCCAGCGCGGCCAGGATCTCCACCTGGTCGCGCTCCGGCAGCTCGCTCAGCACGTCGGCCAGGCGCTCGTCGTCGAGCGCGGCGGCGACCTCGTTGCGCCGGGTGTCGGGGAGATCCTGGAGGGCGTTGGCGAGGTCGGCGGGGCGCATGTCCTCCAGCACCGAGAGCAGGTTGGCCGTGCCCCGGCTGTCGGCGATGCCGCTGAGCCCGCGTACCCGCTCCCACTCGACCTGGTGCAGGTGGCCCCGGCGGGTCAACCGGCCGGTCTGCTCGCGTACGGCGACCCGGGCCAGCGACCACTCGCCGCCCCGGCTGCACTCCATCGCCACGTCGACCACGGAGCCCGACTGCCCGCCGGGCTCGACCTGTACCCGGCGGTCCAGCAGCTCCTGGAGCACGAGCAGCTCGTTCGGGCGCTTCTCGAAGCGGCGCAGGTTGAGCGTGCCACTGCCGAGCACGACCGCGTCGGCGTCGATGGAGGTGATCCGGTTCAGCGAGAGGAAGATGCGCCGCCGCATCGGCATCTCGGCGACCAGACCGACCACCTCGGGCGGGCGTTGCGTCGGCCGCAGCCTGCCCACCGCGTCGCGGACCCGGCCCACCTGGTCGCCGTTGGGATCGAAGACGGCCACCCCGGCGAGCCGGGCGAGGTAGACCCGGGTCGGCGTGCTCACGGGCACCAGCCTAAGCGCCTAGTGTTTATCAACATGTCGACCTTGGCCTACGAGATCGTGGACGTCTTCACCGACCGCCCGTTCGCCGGCAACCCGCTGGCGGTGGTGTTCGGCGCCGAAGGGCTGGCCACGGAGCAGATGCAGGCGCTCGCGCTGGAGTTCAACCTCTCCGAGACGGTGTTCGTGCTCCCGCCCACCCAGGTCGGCGCCACCTACCGGGCCCGCATCTTCACCCCGGCCGAGGAGCTGCCCTTCGCCGGTCACCCCAGCGTCGGCGCGGCGGTGACCGCGAGCCGCCGTGGGATGTTCGGTGTGGGGCAGGTCACCCAGGAATGTGGGGCGGGCGTGCTGCCGATCGAGGTGACCGCGACCGGGGCCACGCTCACGGGCGGCGTACCCACCCTCGGCCCCGAGCTGGACCCGGAGCCGCTGCTGGAGATGGCCGGCCTGGACGCGGACGACCACGTCGGCCCGGCGCCCCGGGTGGCCGGCTGCGGGCTGGAGTTCCCCTACCTCCCGGTCCGCCCGGACGCGGTGGCCCGCGCACGGGTCAACGCGGCGGCGGCACAGCGGTACGGAGTGGAGCACGTCAGCGTCTTCTCCTGGGACGCCGCCGCTCAAACCGCGCACGCCCGGGTCTTCGTCCCCGGGTTGGGTGTGCCGGAGGACCCGGCCACCGGCTCGGCGGCCCTGGGCCTGGGGGTGTGGCTGGTCGCCAGCGGCCTGCTGCCCGCCGACGGGCGCGCTGAGTACACCGTCCACCAGGGCATCGAGATCAACCGCCCGTCCGTGCTGGCCTGCACGGTGACCGCCGAGGACGGTCAGGCGGTGGGCGCCACCGTGGCCGGGCACGTCGTACCGGTGGCCCGGGGCGAGATCACGGTCCCGCCGTTCGTCGGCTGACCTGCGCGATCCGTGCCGCCGGACCGGATCGCCCGGCGTCGTGCCCGTGCCGTGCGTGCCGACCGCGTCGACGGCGGCGCGCGGCCGGACCCCGGGCGGCGCTGACGGGACGGGGGTGGATGCGGGAGGATGCGAGGGTGACCGACGCGGAGCGGACCAGCACGCCGCTGGTCGACGAGGCGATGAAGAAGGCCGCCGTGGCCTGGGTGAGCGTGCCCGGCGGGCCGGCGCTCGCGCTGTGGTGCCTGCCCCTGGAGGGGGCGCTCTTCGTGGTCAGCGGCCCCGGGGAGCAGTCCGCCCCAGGGCTGGCCGACGCGACCGAGGCACAGGTCACCCTGCGCGGTGACCACGGCGGGCGGATCGTCACCTGGCCGGCGCGGGTGAGCCGCCTGGCGCCCGGCACCGAGCACTGGGAGACGACCGCGCCGCTGGTGGCCGCGAAGCGGCTCAACGCGCCCGGGCCCACGGCCGAACTGGTGCAGCGCTGGGCGGCCGACGGCTGCGCGGTGAACCGGCTGGAGCCGGCCGGCGAGCCGCTCGCCGGCGCCGGGCTGCCCGCGGACTCGCTGGCCGAGGTGCCCCGCGAGACGCCGGCGGTCCGGGCGACCCGCAAGCCGTTCCGCCTGCACCGGGTCCGCCGCCGCTGAGACGCCCGGCCCGGGTCCCGGGCTTCACGCGGGGACGCAACCCGCCGGCACGGGCACGCCCGCCCGCCCCGGCACCCCGTCGACGAGGCCGACCACCTCGTCGAGCGAGCGCAGCATTGGCCCGGTCCAGGTCTCGTCGGCGTTGAACACCATGTGACCGGCCAGGTCCGGCGCGGCCAGCCGTACGGCTGTCATCCCGGCCCGCTCCGCCCCGGTCAGCTCCTGGCTGCCGCCGTCGCCGACGTAGAGGCAGTCCGCCGGCGCCAGGTCGAGCCGCCGGCACGCCGCCTGGTAGAGCGCCGGGTCCGGCTTGCAGCGCCCCACCTGCACGGAGAAGACCCGCACGTCGAGCAGCGGGGCGATCGGCAGTTGCGGCAGGAACGCCGGCAGCTCGTGCGTGCAGTCGCTGATCACTCCCGTACGCAGGCCGAGCCCCCGCAGCGCGGCGAGCGTGGGCACCGCCTCGTCGCGCAGCCGGGTGTCGGCGCGGATGGCCCGGTGGCGGGAGGCGACCGCCGAGCGGACGGCGTCGTCGGAGGGGTGCACCCCGGCCTGCTCGCAGACCCAGCGCAGGGTCGCCTCGGCGTTGCCGAGCCGCCCGCAGGCCCGCTCGTAGTAGGTGCGGTCGAGCACGTCGACGAGCGTGCGCGGGGCGCAGCCCAGCAGCTCGGCCGTCGACCGGTGGGCCTCGCCCCGCTGCACGGAACGGGTCAGCGTGCCGAAGAAGTCGAACAGGACCGCCTGGTAGATGGGCATGGGGGAGCGCCTCCGGGCGGTAGGGGAATCGCCGGCGCGGACAGGCATGATCGTAACGGAGTGCTGACGTTCCGTGTTGGCCTGTGGCGTGTGAGGATTGCTCCCCGTGTCCCCCGCAGCGCACCGCCCGTCGTTCCACCCGGCGACCACCGGGGCGCTCGTCCTGGCCGTGGTCGCCGTCTCGTCGTCCGCGCCGCTGGTGGCCGTCGCGGCGGCGCCGGCGCTGGCCGTCGCGTTCTGGCGCAACCTGCTCTCGGTCGCCGTGCTCGGCCCGTTCTCGGCGACCCGGCGACGCGCCGAGTTCCGGTCGCTGACCATCGGCGCCGGTCGGCGTGAGGGCGTCTACTGCGTGCTGTCGGGGGTCGCGCTCGCCGCGCACTTCGCCACCTGGATGCCCAGCACCAAGCTCACCTCGGTCGCGGCGGCCACCGCGCTCTGCGCCACCCAGCCGGTCTGGCAGGGGCTGATCGCCCGCGCCCAGGGGCGCCGGCTGCCGGGCGCCGTCTGGGTCGGCATCGGGGTGGCGGTCGCGGGCGCGGTCGTGGCGACCGGGGCGGACTTCGCCGTCTCCGGTCGGGCCGTGGCCGGCGACCTGCTCGCGGTGGCCGGCGGCCTGTTCGCGGCGGTCTACACCGCGCTCGGCGAGCGGGCCCGTACGACGATCAGCACGACCACCTACACCACCGTCTGCTACGGGGTCTGCGCCCTGGTCCTGCTGGTGGTCTGCCTGGTCGGCCGGGTGCCGCTGACCGGCTTCGACACCGGCACCTGGCTCGTCGTGCTGGCCCTGGTGGCCGGGGCCCAGCTGCTCGGGCACTCGATGTTCAACTACGCCCTGAAGAAGGTCTCGGCGACCACGGTCAGCGTGCTGGCCCTGCTGGAGGCCCCGGGCGCGGCCCTGATCGGCTGGGCCTGGCTGGGGCAGCTGCCCGGGGTGACCGCCCTGGCGGGGCTGGGGCTGCTGCTGGCCGGCGTCGCCGTGGTGGTGCTCGGCGGCGCCCGCTCGGCCCGCCGCGTCCGCCCGGTCGCCACCGCCGTCCCCGCCGACGCCGGCCCACCGCCCGACTGACCCGCCACCCGACAGGCCCCGCCGGACGCTGCCCGCTGCCCGTCGGACGCGTCCGACCGACCTGCCGCCTGCCGCCTGCCGCCTGCCGCCTGCCGCATGCCGCATGCCGGCCCGCCGGACGGCGGCCACTCCTTCGGCGCGGGAACGGCCGTTCCGCCTGCCGGATCCGGCGGCGTCCGTGAGAGTGCGAGGGAGGGCACGCGGCGGCGGGAAGGCGGATGGCGGAGCGGGACGGCGACGAGGGCGGCACCACCGTCACGCCGTCGGCCGAGTTCCCGCCGCTCGACCCGGACGAGCTGCGGGCCCTACGCCGGATCGGTGACCGGTGGCGGGTTGCCCGGCGGGGCCGAGGGCCCGGCGCGGACATGCTGCCGGTGGACCCGACGCTGCGCCGGCACCCCGACCGGCCGGCCCCGACGCGGTTCGGCCGGCTCGCCCCGATCGCGATGTTCCGGATCGGGGAGCCGGACGAGTTGGTCGCCACCGCGCCGGCCAACCTGCCCGGCAGCCGGCTCGGCCGGGCGACCACGCGGCTGCGGCGGGGGCTGTTCGGGCCGCCGCTGAGCAGCGCCGCCGTCGTCTACGAGCGGATGCGCAAGCTGGTGGCCCTGCCGGTGCTCTCCTCCGACCTGCTCAGCTCGGTGGCGTACGGGCCGGAGGCGATGCTCGCCGTGCTGCTGCTCGCCGGCAGCGGGGCGCTCGGGCTGTCCCTGCCGCTGGCCGCCGGGCTGGCGCTGCTCATGATCGCGGTCGGCGTCTCCTACCGGCAGACCGTCGCCGCCTACCCGCACGGGGCCGGGTCGTACATCGTGGCGGGCGACAACCTGGGCGCGGGGGCGGGGCTGGCCGCGGCGGCGGGACTGATGACGGACTACGTGCTCACCGTGGCGGTGTCCGTCTCCGCCGGCGTCAGGGCGATCACCTCGGCGATGCCGGGACTGGCCGCCTGGACGGTGCCCCTCGGGCTCGCCGTGATCGGTCTGCTGCTGGCGGGCAACCTGCGCGGCGTACGGGCCGCCGGCAACCTCTTCGTGCTGCCCACGTACGCCTTCGTGGTCGCACTGCTGGCGCTGCTCGCGGTCGGCTGGTTCCGCGCGGCCGGGCGGGGTTTCGTCCCGGTCGCCCCGCCGCCGGTGCCGGCCGTGGAGGGGCTGGGGCTGCTGCTGGTGCTCCGCGCGTTCTCCTCCGGCGCGGTCTCGATGACCGGCATCGAGGCGGTCTCCAACGCGGTTCCGGCGTTCCGGCCTCCCGAGTGGCGCAACTCGCGCACCACGCTCACCTGGATGGTCGCGATGCTGGTGCTGTTCTTCGGCGGCCTCGTCGGGTTGATCCACCTGTCCGGGCTGGTGCCCACCGCCGAGCAGTCGATCCTCTCCCAACTGGCCCGGGTCACCTTTCCCAGCGGTCCCTGGTACGCCCTGATCCAGGCCGCCACCGCGCTGATCCTGCTGCTGGCCGCGAACACCGCCTTCAACGACTTCCCCCGCCTGCTCTTCTTCATGGCCCGGGACGGGCACGCGCCGCGCCGGTTCCTGCACATGGGCGACCGGCTGGCCTTCAGCAACGGGCTGGTGGCGCTCACCGTCGCGGCGGCGGTGATCCTGGTGGCCTTCCGCGGGCACACCGAGGCGCTGATCCCGCTCTACGCGGTCGGGGTGTTCCTCGCGTTCACCCTGTCCCAGGCCGGGATGGTGCGGCACTGGCGACGCCGGCGCGGCCCCGGCTGGCGCCGCCGGGCGACGATCAACGCGGTGGGCGGCACCTTCTCCGGCCTGGTGCTGGTGACCGCCGCGGTCACCAAGTTCACCGAGGGCGCCTGGGTGGTGGTCGTCGCCGTGCCGCTGCTGGTCCTGCTGTTCCGGGCAATCCACCGGCACTACCGGAGGCTGCACCGGTCCCTGGCGCTGCACCCGCCGCCGGGCGGCCCGGCGCCCGGGCCGCCGGTGGTGCCGGCTCCGCCGCCCGCCGCCGGGCCCGCCGCGCCGGAGGACGAGGAACTGCCCGAGCAGGTACGCCACCTCGTGGTGGTGCCGGTCGCCCGGCTGAACCGGGCCTCGCTGCGGGCCCTGGCGTACGCGGCCTCGCTCGGGCAGCCGACGCTGGCCGTGCACATCGCCCCGGAGGAACCGGAGGCGGACCGGTTCCGGGAGCGGTGGCGGTTGTGGGGCGACCACCTGCGGCTGGAGACGATCGTGTCCCCGTACCGGGCGGTGGTCGGGCCGCTCGCGCACTACCTGGAGGCGCTGCACGCCTCCCGGGCCGACCTGGTGCTGACCGTCGTCGTGCCGGAGGTGGTGGTGCGCAGCCGCTGGCACCGGCTGCTGCACAGCCGCACCGAGCACCGGCTGCGTACGGCGCTGCGCCGGCTGCCGGGGGTGGTGGTCACCAGCCTCCCGGTGCACCCGGGCGGGTAGCGGCCCGAGGGACGGCTGCGGCGCGGGTCGTCAGTCGCGTCGGGCGAGCACGGCGACCCGGGGCAGCGCCTCCGGGTCGGGTACCGGGGTGAGCAGGTCGTCGATGGCGGCGACGTGGCTCGTCGTCCAGCCCGCGTCGGCCAGGGCGGAGAGCACGTCGGCCACGGGGTGGGCGGTGTTGGTGATCGTCGTGGTGAAGGGGGCCGTGCGGCCGTCGTCGGTGCGTAGCTCCCCGGTGACGTGCAGCGGGCGGCGGTCGCCGTCGAGCGGGCCCCGGGACACCTCGACCGAGACGGTGCCGTCCTGCCGGGCGACCGGGGGGACGTCGGCGAGGAGTCCCTTCGTCGTGGACATGTCGAAGCCGAACCAGCCGCCCGGCGCGACCGCCCGGTGCACGCAGCGCAGGTAGGCCCGGACCCGGTCGATGTCGCCGACGTGGTTGAGGACGTCGTACGTGGAGACCGCGAACGCGCAGGGGCGCGGCACCTCGAAGTCGGCGGCGTCCGCGGCGATGAGCACCGCGTCGGTGCCGGCCAGCCGTTCCCGGGCGCGGGCGATCATCGCCGCGGAGACGTCGACCCCGACGACCCGGTAGCCGGCGGCGGCGAACCGGGCGGCCACGATGCCGGTGCCGCAGCCGACGTCCAGCAGGCTCAGCTCCGACCCGGGTGCGACGTGCGCGTGCAGCCGCAGCCACGCCTCGCCCATCCGCTCGGGGTACGGCGCCCAGAAGCGGTCATACGCCGTGACGAAGGCGTCAACGTACTCGGCCATCGGGTTGCCTTTCGTAGTGCCGGACGGTGGAACTGGCCAACGGGACGAGCGCGGCCACGAAGATCACCGTGGCCAGGGCGAGCAGGGCCGTCCGCACGCCGATCGCGGGTACGACGAGACCGGCGGCGATCATGACGGGCGGGCCGAGCCCCACCGCCCCCAGCCACTCGTACGCGCTCACGCGGGACATCGCCTCCGTCGGCACCTCGGACTGGACGGTCGTCTCCCACAGCACGCCGAAGACGTCGAAGGCGACCCCGGCCAGCACGGCGGCGAGGATCACGAACGGCAGGGCGGCACCGGCTCCGAGCAGCAGCGCCGGCAGACCCAGCAGCGACACGGCGAGGACGGCCGTACGCAGGGGGCGGGTCGTCCTGATCCGCATCGCCACCAGCACGCCGGCGAACATGCCGACCGCGTACCCGGCCAGGACGCCGGACCAGGCGCCCGCCCCGCCCAGGTGCGCCCTGGCGAGCAGCGGACCCGCGAGCCCGAAGGTGACCCCGACGGCGGCGTTGATCACCGCTGCGGCGAGCACGATCTGCCACAGCCATCGTCGCCGGACGAACTCGCGCCAGCCGTCGCGCAGTTCGGCCGGCAGGTTCCGCCTGGCCGGCCGGGTCGTCGCGGCCAGGCGCAGCCGCGCGAGGAGTAAGGCGGCGACGGCGAACGTCGCGGCGTCGAGGGCCAGCGCCCAGCCCGGCCCGAGCCAGGTGATCAGCGCGCCGCCCGCCGTGAAGCCCGCCACCGTGGCGGTGTTCGTGCCGAGCCGCAGCAGGGCGTTGCCACGCTGGCGCGCCTGCGGCGCGACGAGTTCGGCGGTCAGCCCGTTGAGCGAGGGCAGCAGCAGCGCGGAGGCGGTGCCGGCGACGGCCGCGCAGACGGCGAGGGTGGCGACGCCGGCCCGCCCGCTCAGCACGAGGACGGTCATCGCGCCGTACGCCGTACCGCACATCAGTTCCGCCGCCACGAGTACGCGGTGACGCGGCAGCCGGTCGCCGATGACGCCGCCGAGCAGCATCAGCGCGATCCGGGGTACCGAGATCGCGGCGAGCACGAGCGACAGCGCCGTGGGCGATCCGCCGGGAAGGTCGAGCACGGCGAAGGTCAGCGCGAGCGGGCCCATCGCGTTGCCGAAGACGGAGATCGTCCTGGCCGTGGCGAACAGGACGAACCGGCGCTCGCGCAGCGGGTCCGCCGGGCGGTCCACGGACGCGACGGTGTCGGTCATGCCCGGTCCGGGCGGACGATCGCCTGCCACCGCGCCACCGGCTCGCCGGCGTCGAGCACGTGCAGCAGCGGCCGGCGGGCCACCACGGGACACACGTGCCCGGGCAGCACCCGCAGCACGTCGCCCACTGACACCGACCCCGCGTCGACCGGCCCGCCGTCGGGCGCGGTCAGCACGACACCGCTCATCCAGGTCTGGTCGGCGCCCGCCAGCAGCTCGTCGGCGTCGGTGCGCAGCACCTGTTCGTCGGTGCCGGTGACGGTCGTGGTGACGGCTATCGCGACCGCCCCGGGGTCGCACTCGCCCAGCCGGGCGAACCCGCCGTCGAGCAGCGCGTACGCCCCGGCGCAGACCTCGGTCACGCCGGCGACGTCCAGCACGCCGGCGAGGGTCGGGGTGCCCCCGACGCTGACGGTCGGGCAGGGCGACCCGGCCGCGCGGATCCGCTCGGCGACCGACACCAGCAGGCGCGCCTGCCGGCGGCCCAGCTCGACCCGGTCGCGCGCGGCGGCGGGGTCGGTGATCCCCACGTAGCCGGTGACGCCCGCCATCCGCAGCCCGCCGGTCCGCGCGACCGTGGCGGCCAGCCCCACGGCGGCGTCGGGCTCGACGCCGACGCGGTGCAGACCGGTGTCGACCTCGATGCGTACGCCGAGTTCGACGCCGTGGGCCTCGGCCGCCGCGCCGAGCCCGGCCACCGCGTCGGGGTGGTCCACGTGCACGGTCACCGCGCAGTGCCGCGCGAGCTGGGCGAACCTGGTCCACCGCCACGGGTCACGCCAGGGCCACGCCACCGTCACGTCCGTCACGCCCACCGCCACGTAGGCCTCGGCCTCGGCCGCCGAGTGCACCGCGACGCCCACCGCGCCCGCGGCCACCTGCCGGGCGGCGATCTCGGGACTCCGGTGTCCCTTGACGTGCGCGCGCAGGGCGACGCCGGCCTCGGCCACCCGCCGGCTGTACCGCGCGACGTTCGCGTCCAGCCGGGCCAGGTCGACGGTCACCCGCGGCGTCATTCGCCGCGCCCGTGCCAGGCGTCCGGCGGGAAGGAGAACGCCGCGTCGCCGCCGGCGAGCATCGCCGCCTGGCGGTCCCGCTCGGCGGGGTGCGGCACGCCGACGCCGGAGACGCCGAGGAAGGCCTCGTCCGGCCAGGACAGCCCGAGGGCGTCCTCGACGGGCGCGTCGCGGGTGGCGGCGGTGAAGAACGTACCCAGCCCGAGCGCCGTCGCGGTGAGGTACACGGTCTGGCTCAGGTGGCCGACGTCGAGCAGGAGCGCACGGTACGCGCGGGCGGCCGGGTACTTCCACACGGTCCGGTCGAGCACCGCCGCGTACATCAGCAGGAAGCCGGCCTGGGCGGCGTGCGGCTGCCCGCCGCACCACTCGCGCAGCCGGTCCTCGCCGGGGGCGGGCGCGAGGCGCACCAGCTCGTGGCGGCGCACCGCGTAGTGGTAGATCCCGGGTTCCAGCCCCGCCACGTCGCGGACCACCGGGTAGACCTCGACCGGGTGGCGGGCCCCGCCGGAGGGGACGGTCTTGAGCAGCGCCGTCCCGACCCCGGAGACGTCCACCTCGCGGCGCACCCCGGCCGTCCAGCGCAGCAGGGCGGCGAACGCGGGCAGCGGCACCGGGCGGTCCGGGTCGAACCATCGGGTCGAGCGCCGGGCCGCGAGGACCGTGGTGAAGTCGACGGCGGGCGGGTCGGCGGGGGGCAGGGCGATGCGTGGCCCGTCGTGCTCCCTGACCGGATCCGGCTGGCCGGACTTGGCGCGCAGCACCGCCGCGTCCTGCGCCGCCGAGCGGAAGACGTCGCTGCCGAGCGTACGGCTGGCCAGGTGGTAGTAGGTGGCTGCCGGTCCCAGGTCGCGCCACGCGCCGAGGCGTTCCTCCCGGTCGTGCTCCGGCGAACCCTCGGCGACGAGCACGTGGGCGTCGAGGAGCTGCTGCGCGAGTCGGCCTTCGGGCTCGGCCCAGTCGGCGTAGTCGCGCAGCAGCCTCTCCGCCTCCACAGTCAACGCGAACTGCCGGTGCCTCAGCGGGTCGTCGCAGACCAGTTGACCGTCACGCCACAGGAAGACGACCAGCCGCGACACACGGACACGCATGACTACTCAGGCTTCGCGACCGGTCAGACCTCGACCGGAGGCTCCAGGCAGGTCAGTTCCTGGTCGTAGTCGTCGGACGCCACCGGCTCGAAGGCCTCGATCTGCTCGGTCATGCGGGAGCTCCCCTCACTAATCGGCGTTGATCACTGCGTTGCACCGTAGCAGACCGTCCACAGTGAACACGCCCGCCGACGTGGAGCGAGCCGACCCGCTCCCGCGCCGCCTCAGACCTCGTGGACCTCCAGCACCCGGGTGGCCGGGGCGGCGTCGCCCAGCTCACCGCGCAGCGCCACCCGCTCCGGATCGGCAAGGAAACCGTCGTAGCCGTCGCGGGTGTCGAACCGGATCAGGTGCACCTCCGTACGCCCGTCGCCGGTGCGCTGCCGACGCTCCAGCCGCCCGCCGTGCCGCCCGAGCAGGCCGAGCACCGCGTCCTCGTACCGCTGGCCGGCCTCGACCGAGTCGGGGGCCAGCTCCACCAGCGCCACCAGGCGCACGGCGGCGGCCGGGTCGGTGACCAGCGACTTGAAGAAGTGGTGGTCGACGTGGCCGCCGGGGATGCCCTCCCGGCGGCCCGTGTCGAGGTAGCCGTGCCGGCGGTAGAACTCCGGTGCCTGGAACGAGAACGAGGAGACCGAGAGCTCCGTGCAGCCGCGCCGGCGGGCCTCGTCCTCGGCGGCCCGCAGCAGCCGGCCGCCCCAACCCTCGGCGCGGCGGCCCTCGCGCACCCACACCATGTCGATCCCGGCGCAGCCGCCCCAGGTCCACCCGGTCAGGCCGGCCACCAGCTCGCCGCCGGCGTCGTCGACCCGGACGCAGAGGCCGGCCTCGTCGTCCGCGCCGGTCGCCCGGTTGTTGAAGGCGGTCAGCTCCGCGTCGAGCCGCGCCTGGAGCTCCTTGTCCTCGCGGAGCACCCGCAGGACGCCGCCGCCCGCGTCCCCGTGCCCGCCCGCGTCTCCGTGCCCGTCGGTGTCGTTCCCCGTCGTCATGGGGCGGAGTATGGCAGCGCTCCGGTCGCGGGCGACACCGTTATCCGGCGACGCCGACCGCCTCGGCGCTGGCCGTCCAGAGCCGGGCGGCGAGCTGCGGGTCGGACGCCCTGGGCAGCGGTCGGCGCAGCCGTCGGTCGATGTAGTAGCCGCCCGTGATCAGCCGCTCCGGGTCCTGGTTGGCCAGCCAGACCAGCGTCTCCGCGCCCTTCTCCGGGCTGCGCAGCGGCAGGATCCGCATGCCCAGGGCGACCAGCCGGTTGTCGTTGCCGAACCGGCTGCGCACCACCCCCGGATGGAAGGAGTACGCGGGGATCTCCGGCCAGCGCCGGGCCGCCTCGGCCGTGAAGAGGATGTTCGCCTGCTTGCTGGTGCCGTACGCCTGCATCGGCCGGTAGCGGCGCAGCGCGGCGTTCAGGTCGGCCGGGTCGAGCACGCCGCTGCGGTGCGCGCCGGAGGCGGTCACCACCATCCGGCCGATCCGGTCGCGCAGCAGGTTGCTGAGCAGGAACGGGGCCAGGTGGTTGGCCTGGATCGACAGCTCGAAGCCGTCGACCGTGGTGAGGGGCTGGAGCGCGATCGCCCCGGCGTTGTTGGCGAGCACGTCGATCCGGTCGTACGCCTCGCGCAGCTTGCCGGCCAGCCGGCGGACGTCGTCCAGGACCGCGAAGTCGGCCCGGAACAGCTCCGGTCGCTCGCCGGACGCCTCCCGCACCTGTTCCGCCGCGGCCTGGAGCCGGGCCGGGTCGCGGCCGACCAGTACCACCTGGTCACCGCGGCGCGCCAGGTCGACGGCGGCCGCCAGCCCGATGCCCGAGCTGGCCCCGGTCACCACCACGATCCGACGCCCAGTGAGATCTTCCACAGGTCCATTCACCCCGGTCACGGCACGAGGTTACCGTGGCGTCACAAAGACCTTTGGGATCGTCAAGCCCTCGCATTTCGTCAGGTGACGTCGGCGTGCCCGCGCACGCTGGAAGGAGCGCATCCATGGCCGCAGTCGGTCGCCCCCGTCGGTCCTGCCTCGCGGTACCCGGCTCCAGCGTCAAGATGCTCGGCAAGGCCCAGGGGCTCCCGGCCGACCAGGTCTTCCTGGACCTGGAGGACGCGGTCGCCCCGCTCGCCAAGCCCGACGCCCGGAAGAACATCGTCGCGGCGCTCAACGAGGGCGACTGGTCAGGCAAGACCCGCGTCGTCCGGGTCAACGACCTGACCACGCCGTGGACCTACCGGGACGTCATCGACGTGGTGGAGGGTGCCGGCGCCAACCTCGACTGCGTCATGCTGCCCAAGGTGCAGAACGCGGCCCAGGTGCAGTGGCTCGACATGACCCTGACCCAGCTGGAGAAGACGCTCGGTCTGGAGGTCGGCCGGATCGGCATCGAGGCGCAGATCGAGAACGCGGCCGGCCTGGTCAACATCGACGCCATCGCGGCCGCCTCGCCCCGGGTCGAGACCATCATCTTCGGTCCGGCCGACTTCATGGCCTCGATCAACATGAAGTCCCTGGTGGTCGGCGCGCTCATCCCGGACTACCCGGGCGACCCCTACCACTACATCCTCATGCGCATCCTGATGGCGGCCCGGATGCACGACAAGCAGGCCATCGACGGCCCGTTCCTGCAGATCCGCGACGTGGACGCGTTCCGCGAGGTGGCCAAGCGCTCGGCGGCGCTCGGCTTCGACGGCAAGTGGGTGCTGCACCCGGGCCAGATCGACGCCGCGAACGAGGTCTACTCGCCGGCCCAGGCCGACTACGACCACGCCGAGCTGATCCTCGACGCGTACGAGCACTACACGTCGGAGGCGGGCGGCCGGCTGGGCGCGGTGATGCTCGGCGACGAGATGATCGACGAGGCGTCCCGCAAGATGGCCCTCGTGGTGGCGGCGAAGGGCCGGGCCGCGGGCATGACCCGTACCTCGTCCTTCACCCCGCCGGCGGAGTAGTCCCCGCCCCTCCCGACATCCGTGCCGCCCCGGTCCGCGCCGGGGCGGCACCGTCGCGTCAGTAGTTGGTGCCGCCGGTGTCGGCCTGGGAGATCGCGAAGATGATGATCGCGACGTAGAAGAGGACCACCAGCAGGTAGAGGCCGGTGACGATCCAGCCGACGATGATGCCGGCCTTCGCCATGCCCTCGCCGCCCTCGCCGGTCTCCCGGATCTGCTTCTGCGCGACGTGGCCGAGGATCGCGCCGATCGGCGCGGTGACGCAGGAGCCGATGCCGACCAGGGCGAGCACCAGTGCGGCGATGGCCAGGCCGTTGGTCCTCAACGAGGGCGCGTAGCCGTAGTTCGGGTAGGCCGGCGGGTAGGCGGCGGGCCCGGGCTGCCCGGCGGCGTGCTTCATCCCGGCGTACGGGTCGCCGCCCGCGTACGGGTCCGGGGCGTACGGGTCGGGGCCGGTGGGCTGGGCGGGGACGGGTTGACCGCTCACCGGGAGGGCGGGGTCGGCGGGTGGGCTCGACTGCTGGCCCGACCACGCGGGGTCGTTCCAGCCGCCGGAGGGCGGGGGATATGTCATTCGTCTGCTCCGTAGGGTGCGGGGTGCGCCCGTCAGGGTAGTCAGGCCTGCCCAGACCCCGAGGTGTCACCACCGGGTGTGCCGCGTTGCCCGGGCCGGAGGAAGCGGGCAGGATCCTGGCATGGTGATTGACGCGCGAGCCGCGGACCGCTCCGGCAGCCGACCGAGACGGGACGCGAGCCGCCCCGGCGTGGCCCGGCGCACCCGCGCCGCCGCCCAGCCGGGCACCGCCGGCATCGACGAGCCCGCGCCGCTGCCGGACCCGGTGACCCTGCGCCTCGACGGGAAGGTCGCCCTGGTCACCGGGGCGGGCAGCCCGGACGGCATCGGGTACGCGACGGCCCGCCGGCTGGCCGACCTCGGCGCCCGGGTGGCCATCGTCTCCACCACCCGACGCATCCACGACCGGGCCGGCGAGCTGGGCGTGACCGGCTTCGTCGCCGACCTCACCGACGAGTCGGAGGTGGGCGCGCTCGCCGACGCGGTCGCCGAGCAGCTCGGGGACGTCGAGGTGCTGGTCAACAACGCGGGCCTGGCCAGCCGGGCCAGCCCCGAGGTGCTGCGACCGGTCGCCCAGCTCAGCTACGACGAGTGGCGCGGTGAGATCGACCGCAACCTCACCACCGCGTTCCTGTGCAGCCGCGCCTTCATCGGCGGCATGGCCGAGCGGGGCTGGGGCCGGATCGTCAACCTGTCGGCCACCGCCGGGCCGGTCAACGCCCTGCCCACCGAGGCGGCCTACGCGGCGGCCAAGGCGGGCGTGGTCGGACTGACCCGGGCGCTGGCGATGGAGATGATCGCCGACGGGGTGACCGTCAACGCCGTCGCACCGGGCACCATCCACACCGCGGCCTCCACGGTGGCGGAGATCCGGCAGGGCCTCGGCACCCCGGTCGGCCGCCCCGGCACACCGGACGAGGTGGCCGCGGCGATCGTCTTCCTCTGCTCGCCGGCCGCCTCGTACATCACCGGGCAGATGCTGGTGGTGGACGGCGGCAACAGCGTCCGTGAGGCTGAGTTCCGCTGATCTGCGGGCTCAGTAGTTGGGGCCGTTGTTGCCGGCGAGGGCGATCAGCGCGATCCAGCCGCAGCAGGCCAGCACGCCGAGCCCGGTGATGACGTAGCTGAGGATGAGGCCCCACGTGGCGAGCTGGTCGCCCTCCTCGCCCGTCGTGCGGATCTGCCGCTTGGCCAGGTGCCCGAGGACGATGCCGATCGGGGAGAAGACGAACGCGAAGACCAGCGAGAGGATGGCGAGCACGTTCGTCCCGCCGGCCCGGGGACCGGACGGCGGGCCGTACTGCCCGTAGGGCGTCTGCGGGGTGTACGGGGGCTGGTGCCCCCACTGCTGCCCGTGCGGCGGTTCGCCGGGCTGCTCGTAGCTGGGCTGCCCGTATGCGGGCTGCTGGTGGGCCGGCGGCTCGTAGGACGGCGGCTCGTAGGACGGCGGTTCGTAGGGCGGCTGCTCGTGGGCCGGCGGCCCGTACGACGGCGGCTCCGGTGGGGGCTCGTAGCTCGACGGGTCGTGCCCCGGCGGGGGCTCCCAGGGTGACGGCGACCGGTCCGGATCGGGCGGCCCCGACGACGGTGGCTGGCTCACGGTCTCCTCCTGCCGGTGGCGGATCGCGTCCCCTCTTGCCGGACGCTACCCGCAGCGGTGAACCTTTTCACAGCGGTTGTGTGGACTGGTCACCTTGGCCTCGACCGCCGTGCGGCCAATACTGACGGAGCGTTCAGTTACCCATGAGTAAGGCGCCGACCCCCGGAGGCTGAGATGGCCCGACTCGCCCAGACGCCCGGCCTGACCGATGTGCAGCGGTCGATCCTGGAGACCGTCCGGGAGTTCGCCGACAAGGAGATCATCCCGCACGCGCAGCGGCTGGAGCACGCCGACGAGTACCCGAGCGACATCCTCGACGGGATGCGCGAGATGGGCCTCTTCGGTCTCACCATCGACGAGGAGTACGGCGGGCTCGGCGAATCCCTGCTCACCTACGCGCTGGTGGTCGAGGAGCTGTCGCGGGGCTGGATGTCGATCTCCGGCATCGTCAACACCCACTTCATCGTCGCGTACCTGGTCTCCCAGCACGGCTCCGCCGAGCAGAAGGCCCGGCTGCTGCCGAAGATGGCGACCGGCGAGGTGCGTGGCGCCTTCTCGATGTCCGAGCCCGAGTGCGGCTCCGACGTCTCCGCGATCAAGTCGAAGGCCGTCCGCGACGGCGACCGGTACGTGATCAACGGCCAGAAGATGTGGCTGACCAACGGGGCGTACTCCTCCGTGGTGGCGACCCTGGTCAAGACCGACACGGGCGCCGACTCGGTCTACGGCAACATGAGCACCTTCCTGCTGGAGAAGGAGCCCGGCTTCGGCGAGACCGCGCCCGGCCTGACCATCCCCGGCAAGATCGACAAGATGGGCTACAAGGGCGTCGAGACCACCGAGATGGTGCTCGACGGCGTGACCGTCCCCGAGTCCGCCGTCCTCGGCGGCGCGGAGAAGGTCGGCCGCGGCTTCTACCAGATGATGGACGGCATCGAGGTCGGCCGGGTCAACGTGGCCGCTCGCGCCTGCGGCATCTCCATCCGCGCCTTCGAACTCGCCGTCGCGTACGCCCAGCAGCGCCACACCTTCGGCCAGCCGCTCGCGAAGCACCAGGCCGTCGCGTTCAAGCTCGCCGAGATGGGCACCAAGATCGAGGCAGCCCACGCGCTCATGGTCAACGCCGCCCGCCTCAAGGACGCCGGCCAGCGCAACGACGTCGAGGCCGGCATGGCCAAGCTGCTCGCCTCGGAGTACTGCGCCGAGGTCGTCCAGGAGGCGTTCCGCATCCACGGCGGCTACGGCTACTCCAAGGAGTACGAGATCGAGCGCCTGATGCGGGAGGCCCCGTTCCTGCTCATCGGCGAGGGCACCTCGGAGATCCAGAAGACCATCATCTCCCGCGGCCTCCTCAAGCAGTACAAGCTCTGAGGTAAGGAAGGGCACCTTCCTGACGCCTCAGGTAGAGGAAGGTGCCCTTCCTGACACGTCGGCACCGGCGGCGGGCTCAGGTGCGGTGACCGGCCCCGCCGCCAGCACCTGCGGTCGTTCCCGGTACGCCTCGATCGCGGCCGCCAGGCGCTGCTCCGGCACCGCCACGTCCCGCCCGCCGACCACGGGCGCCGGCTCGAACGACCGCCGCACCCTCGGCCGCAGCCGCACTCCGGCGAGCCGGCCGTCCTCCCGGTGCAGGCTCACCCGGTCGATGTTGGACCAGTCGTACCGTCGGCGGCCGTGTCTGATCCCGCTCGCCGTGAGCGCCAACCGCCCGGTGAACCGCACGCCGGAATAGGCGACGACACCGCCCGCTGCCGCCACCGCGACCAGGAGCACCAGCCGTACGACCCGGGCCCACTGCGGGTCGGCGGGCAGCGTCATCGTCACCACCAGCATCACCGCCGTCGCCCAGGCCAGGGCGGTGACGAGGTCGACCCAGCCGGCCAGGGACCGCCGAGCGACCAGACCGGGCTCCGTGCCGTCGAGGCCGGCCACCCGTTCCCGCCAGACCAGCCGGGCGTCCTGCCGCGGACACCACCGCCGCAGCAGCGCGGTCACACCGACGAAGAGCCAGAAGACACAGACATCGGGATCGAACCGGGGAACCCGGAACAGCGCGGCGGCCACCGGCACCGTCACCATTGCGGCCACCGTCGCGGCCAGCAGCCGCCGCGGCCAGAGCCCGTCGTCGCGCTTCGGCAGCCGGCCGGACAGGCGGAAAGACATGACCGCAGGGTACGAGCCGTCGACAACGTGCGGGCCTGACCCGCCGCCCAGCCGACTCGTGCAACCGCCACGGCGGGCGGGACTGACCGCAGTGCCGGGATTCCCCGAACCCGGTCAGCCCAGCCGGGTCAGGCCGGCGGCGGCGCGCTCGACGATCAGGCAGCGGTCCTCGACGTAGTCGACGCCCGCCTCCGTGGCGATCCGCCGCGCCTCGGCCGAGACGATGCCGAGCTGCAACCAGACCGCCGGGGCGCCGATCGCCACCGCCTCGCGCACCACGTCGACCGCGTCCTGCGCCGGCCGGAACACGTCGACAAGATCGACCGGGTGCGGGATGTCGGCAAGCGACCGGTAGACCCGCTCGCCGAAGAGTTCGTCGGCCGTCGGGTTCACCGGAATGATCCGCCAGCCGTGCCGCTGCATCTGCAACGGCACGCTGTGCGCGGCCTTGCGCGGGTCGCGGGAGGCGCCCACGACGGCGATCACGGCGGAGTCGGCGAGGATCTGCTGAGCGGAGCGCACCCGCCGACTCTAACCCCGTCGCTCAGCCGCCGCCCGCGAGCACGTGACGCAGCCGGGCGTACTCCTCGGGCGTGCCGATCGCCGCGCGGTGTTCCGGGTGGGCGGCGTAGTGCGCGATCGCCCCGGCCAGCAGCTCCGGCGCGACATCCAGGCCCCAGGTCTCCACGTCCACCTGGCGACGCCGGATGATGCCGCCGCGACGGACCGACTCCGGACTCCGCACCGGCAGCCGGAGCGAGCCGATCCGTAGCGGGTAGACCCAGGCCGCCGGGGCCAGCGCCTCCCACGGCACGTGGACGTGCCGCAGCGGGTCGCCGGCGGTGATTCCCGTCGGGGTCAGCGCGACCCCCGGCACCCGTCGCCAGTGGGCGACCGTCAGCACGACGGTCAGCGGGCCGGAGATGCTCGGGTAGATCCACCAGAACTCGTCGGGGCTCGCGAGGGCGGGGTAGGTCACCTGGTACGCGAGGAAGCCGAGGATGGCGCAGCGGTAGTTCGTCCGGAACCTGGGGGCGCTGAAGAAGGCGGGCTCGTGCTCGTCCACCCGCAGGTCGGCTGTGCCCGGCCGTCCGAAGATCGGCACCAGGCTCCACGCCAGCATCAGCAGCGGCGGCAGCATGAGCAGGGCGGCGGGGCCGCCGGTCCGCGACGCCCACCCGGTCAGCACGCCCCAGAGCAGCCCGAGGAGTACCGCGACCGCCGTCGTGACCCGCTGCCGGCGGAGCGCCCGGACGATCGTCTCCCGCACGCCGGCAGCGTATCGGCAGCCGTCTACAAGAGAGTGAGCTGCTCGGCGGGCGGCGGCGCGGGCGCTGGTTCGGTGCGGCGGTGGTCGTCGCCGCGTTCGCTCCGGGGCAGCCCGTGCCGGCGTGCCGCGATGCGCACCCGCGCCGTCAGTTCCCGCTGGTAGGACTGCGGGGCGTACGCGCCGGAGCGGTAGAGCTCGCGGTAGCGGGGGACCAGGTGCGGGAACTCGCGACCCAGCCAGCGCGCGTACCACTCCCGGGCACCCGGGCGCAGGTGCAGCGCCAGCGGCGTCGCGCTGGTCGCCCCGGCGGCGGCGATGGCCGCCACGGTCGCGTCGATCGACTCGTCGTCGTCGCTGAGCCCGGGCAGGATCGGCGCCATCAGCACACCGACGTCGAAGCCGGCGTCGGCCAGCGCCCGTACGGCGTCGAGCCGCCGCCTCGGGCTGGGGGTGCCCGGCTCCACCGCCCGCCAGAGCCGCTCGTCGACGAAGCCCACCGAGTACGACACGCCGACCCGGGTGACCTCGGCGGCCTGGCGCAGCAGCGGCAGGTCACGCAGGATCAGCGTGCCCTTGGTGAGGATCGAGAACGGGTTCGCGAAGTCGCGCAGCGCCGCGATGATCTGCGGCATGAGCTGGTAGCGCCCCTCGGCCCGCTGGTAGCAGTCGACGTTGGTGCCCATCGCGACGGGCGCGCCCCGCCAGCGCGGCGCGGCCAGCTCCCGCCGGACCAGCTCACCGGCGTTGACCTTGACGATGACCTTCCGGTCGAAGTCGTCCCCGGCGTCGAGGTCGAGATAGGTGTGCGTGTTACGCGCAAAGCAGTATCTGCATGCATGACTGCATCCGCGGTAGGGGTTGATCGTCCACTCGAACGGGACCCGGGACGTGCCGGGCACCTTGTTGATGATCGACTTGGCCTGCACCTCGTAGAACGTCATGCCGGCGAAGCCCGGCGTGTCGAAGGTGCGGGCGACTGCTCCGGGCAGCGCCAGCGGCAGGGGTGGTGTCGCCGGCGCTGCCCGGTCGGGGACTCCCTCGTCCGGGGGAGCGGCGAGGTTGTCCCAGCGCATGGCCCTCATTCGAACACGCGTACGAGCAGAGCGCAAGCGACCCGCCGTGTTCCCGCCCACCTCGCGGCACCGCGCGCGCCCGGCGGGTGGAGGATGGGGGGCATGGAGAGGTCGACGTTCGTCTACGACGGGGACTGCGCGTTCTGCACCCGGTGCGCCGAGTTCATCGACCGGCGCATTCCGACGGGCGTGCGGGTGGTGCCGTGGCAGTTCGCCGACCTCGACGCGCTGGGCCTGAGCGAGGCCGAGTGCGAGGAGGCGGTGCAGTGGGTGGGCGCCGACGGCTCCCGCGCGGCCGGTCCGGACGCCATCGCCAGGCTGCTCCGCGACAGCGGTCCGCTCTGGCGGGTCGCGGGCGCTGGCCTCGCCTTCCCGCCGGTACGCGCCGCCGCCTGGCCCGCGTACCGCTGGGTGGCCCGAAACCGGCACCGGCTGCCTGGTGGCACGGCCGCCTGCGCGCTGCCGCAGGAGGCGCGGGAGCGCCTCTACGGACCGTCCGGTCGCCCGGCCGCCGACGCCTGACCCGCGAGTGCCGGCGCGGCGCCGGCGGGCGCTGCGGTGTCCCGTCCCCGGCGGGTGAGCAGCCGGCGCGCCCAGACGATCGGCCGGACCCGCTCCAGCGGCAGGAAGCTGGTCATCGCGGCGAGGTGCGGGGCGAACGAGATCGTGATGGTCGCGACGGTGACCAGGTGGAACGAGTAGAAGAAGCCCACCGTGGCCAGCCGCCAGCGTTCCCTGAGCAGGAACACCACCGGGCTGAACAGCTCGAACGCGACGATGCCGAACTGGGCGACGATCAGCAGGTACGGCACCGAGGCGATCAGGTCGGCCAGCTCGGTGCCGCGCCGCAGGATCGCCCGGGCCAGCACCGAGCCGGTCAGCCAGTCCAGCCCGCCGAAGCGCAGCTTGGCCCAGGCGGCCAGGAAGTACGTGCAGATGACCGCGATCTGGGTGACCCGCAGCGCCCAGCCGCCCGCCTCGGTGCGGGTGGTGTCGCCGTGCCGGGCCCGGCCGGCGGTGGGCAGCACGGCCAGCGCGACGAGCAGGCCGAACCGGTCGTGGTCGACCTTGCCGTAGCTCATCGCGACGATCATCCACTCGAAGTAGAGCGCGAAGACCGCCCAGCCGAGCAGGCGTGGTGCCCGGCCGGTCGCGGCGAGCAGGGCGAGCAGCAGCAGGGCCCAGAAGACGACGGTGACAAGCGTCTGGGTCGGCGTCGGCAGGGGCAGCACCCGGCCGACCAGCAGCGGCTGGTAGAGCTCGCCGGGCACCGCCACCCGGGTGCGTACCCAGGGCGTGAAGACGACCAGGTCGGCGGCGACGAAGAGGTAGATCAGCGTGCGGAAGGCGGCCACCCGGCCGCGGGGCACCGCCTCGGTCAACCAGCGGCTCATCGGTCCGCCTGCCAGGCGACCACGGTCTCGTCGGTCCAGCGGCCGGTGGGTCGCCCGTCGCGGATGCCGTGCCAGCGGATGACGATGCGGACCTCGACCAGCTCCGCCGCGTCCGGGTGACGCTCGGCGTACGCGTCGGCGACCTCGGTGAGCAGCGCGGGGTCGGCGGCGTAGCGGCTCTGCTGGCCCTCGATCTCGGCCCGGCGGATGCCGGTGGCCCGCTCGCCCAGGTCGACGACCGCTCCGCTGCTGTCCACGCCCTCGACGCGGGTGTCAGGGGCGGGGGAGTTCGGCGGGTTGGACGTGGAGTACATCCGGAACGGGCCGAACGGGAAGTGGTCGTCGGTGCCCCAGGCGGTGCCGGCCGACAGGACGGCCAGGCCGAGGGCGGTGACGGCGAGCCGGACGGCGCGACCGCGGGTGGTCAAGGTTTCCATCGGGTCGTGACGATACGGGATGTACCGCCCGCCTCGGCTCCCTCCGACGGCCACTTCCCGCTGGCCGGCGGGCCAGGGCTGCCGCGTTCCGGGCCCAGGGCGGAGACGTCTCCACGGGCGCAGGGTGGGGATGCGGGTGCCGGCCGTTCCCCGCCACCCGGCGGGTGTACGACGACGGCCGGGCCCGTCGGGGCCCGGCCGTCGTGGAGCGCTGCGGCTCAGTGGCTGTGTCCGGCCAGCTTCTCGCGGACGTCGTCCATGTCGAGCGCCTGGACCTGCTCGATCAGGTTCTCCAGGGCGGACTCGGGGAGGGCGCCGGGCTGGGCGAAGACGATGACGCCGTCGCGGATCGCCATGATGGTCGGGATCGAGCGGACGTCGAACTTGGCGGCCAGCTCCTGCTGCGCCTCGGTGTCGACCTTGCCGAACACGATCTCGGAGTGCTTGTCGGAGGAGCGCTCGTAGACCGGGGCGAACCGCTTGCACGGGCCGCACCAGTCGGCCCAGAAGTCGACCAGCACGATGCCGTCGCTGCCGGTCACCTCGTCGAAGTTTGCCGTGGTCAGCTCTACGGTTGCCATGAAAGTCTCCGATCGGCGCGGAATAGCTACGTCTGGTGGAACCAGGGCGTACCTCGTGGAATTCCCGGCCCGCTTCCGCCGAAACGTGCTCGTCACGGCGTTGCGCAGGTCACGTTCACATCGATGACGATGGTTCCTGTTCGCCGTTGCGGTACGCAAGTGCACGACGCATTTGCGTGACCGGTCGTGATGGGAGCGTTTCCAAGGAGATCGACACGATTGACCGGAACGAATGAGCAATCAGGCGGTTGACAAGCGACGATCCGGCGTGCGGAGATCGCCGAGGTCCGGTCGGCCGAGCACGCACAGTAGTGTTACGAAAAGGTAAATGTGACCTCCGTCTCTGTTCGGTTCGCCTTCCCGTACGGCAGAATCTTCCGCATCAGAGCGTGGGCGGCGGGTGCCGGGGAGGGCCCCGCCGCTCATTGCGTCTCCCCCCGGTTGTGGCGGTGTGACATTTCCGCACGCCCCGCGCCCCGCGCCTCGCCTTAACACTCCATAAGGCATGCTGTGCCGAACTCCATCGCCGCCCGTCGAAGGGGACAAGGATGCAGTTCGGCCGCTACTACGAGGAGTTCGAGGTCGGCGCGGTCTACCGGCACTGGCCCGGCAAGACGGTCACCGAGTACGACGACCACCTCTTCTGCCTGCTCACCATGAACCACCACCCGCTGCACATGGACGCGCACTACGCCGAGACGGCGAGCCAGTTCAAGCGCAACGTGGTGGTCGGCAACTACATCTACTCGCTGCTGCTGGGCATGTCGGTGCCCGACGTCAGCGGCAAGGCCATCGCCAACCTCGAGGTGGAGTCCCTGCGGCACGTGGCGCCCACCTTCCACGGCGACACGATCTACGGCGAGACCACCGTGCTGGACAAGCGCGAGTCGTCCTCCAAGCCCGACCGGGGCGTGGTCTCCGTGGAGACCCGGGGCTACAACCAGGACGGCACGATGGTGTGCGTCTTCCGCCGCCGGGTGATGGTCCCGAAGAAGGAGTACGCGACGGCGGCGGTGCCCGAGGGCGTCGACCCGGAACGGCCCAGCTTCCCCGAGCCGCGCTGACCGACGGGCCCCTTCTCATCCGGGTTCCGGGTGGTAGGGGCCCTTTTTCCGATCCGGGGCATATGCTGGCGCCGGAGGTCCCCATGAGCCACTCCGTCGCCGGAGAGCCGTCCTCTGCCGGCCGCCGTGCCGCACCGCTGACCACCGCCGTCTACTCCGCCGCCGAGTGGGACCTGCTGACCAGCCTGCCCGGCCGCGTGATCGTGGCCGCCGCCGCGCCCGGCCCCGGACGGCCCCACCCGGGAGTCGCCGCCGGGCTCGCCGGCCTGGACGCGGTCGCGGCCGGCCGGGCCTTCGACAGCGATCTCGTACGCGCGGTGGTCGCCGCCATCTACGCCCGGCACGACGGGGCGGGCGATCCCGTCGAGCGCCTCACCGACGTGGTGGACCTGCTCGCCGCCTGCCGGGCCGCGACCCGGGTGCTGCGGCGGCGGGCCGATCCCGCCGACTCGGCCGCGTACCGGCAGTGGGTGCAGTCGGTGGCGGCCCGGGTGTGCAGGGCGGCGACGGCCGGAGCCCCCGGGCTGCTGCCGGCCCCCGCCGACCGCCGCTTCCTCGACCGGCTCGGCGGCGCGTTGGGGCTGCGCTGAACCGCCCCGGTCGCTCCGTCCCACCCCGGCCGACCCGGCGTCCGCCCCGGTCGGCCTTCGCGTCCGACCCCGTTGACCCGGCATCCGCCCCGGTCGACGGGCGCCCGCCCGGTCGGTGCCGTCCGCGTCGGCCCGGTCCGGTACCTGCGCCGGGGTCGCGACCCGGGGCGGGGTCCGTGGGCCGTACCCTGCGTGACCGTGACCGGAGACCAGCTCGACGTCGGCGTGGGACCGTGGCCCGGGGACCCGCCGGACGACCCGCGGTACGACCCCGAGCTGCTCGCCGAGGGCGACCGGCGCAACGTCGTCGACCGGTACCGCTACTGGCGGCGCGAGGCCGTGGTGGCCGACCTGGACCGGCGACGGCACGACTTCCACGTAGCGATCGAGAACTGGCAGCACGACTTCAACATCGGCACTGTCGTCCGCAACGCCAACGCCTTCCTCGCCGCCGAGGTGCACGTCGTCGGCCGCCGGCGGTGGAACCGGCGCGGTGCCATGGTGACCGACCGCTACCAGCACGTCCGGCACCACGAGACCATCGAGGAGTTCGTCGCGTGGGCGGCCGGACGGGAGCTGCCGGTCGTCGGCATCGACAACCTGCCCGGCTCCCGGCCGCTGGAGACCACCACCCTGCCCCGGCGCTGCGTCCTGCTGTTCGGGCAGGAGGGCCCGGGCCTGTCGGATCCGGCGCGTGCCGCCTGCGACCAGCTCTTCTCGATCGCCCAGTACGGCTCCACCCGGTCGATAAACGCCGGCGTGGCCAGCGGCATCGCCATGCACGCCTGGATCCGTACGCACGCCGGGCCGCCGCCGGGCTGACCGCCGCCACGCCCGGACTGACCGCTGTCGCTCCCCGGGCTGCCTGGCGTCGCTCGCCGGGCTGCCTGGCGTCGCCCCCGGATATCTGCCGTCGCTTGCCGGGCTGACCGCCGTCGCTCGCCGGCCTCGGGCTCGTCGGGAGACCTGAGCCGCCCCGCCCCCGGGAGGAGTCGGCGGCACCGAAACCGGCGCTCCGCTTGACGGGGCGGCGTGCGGGGGTGACGGTGGGATGGTGAGTGTCGCGGTGAGTTGCCCGAAATGTGGTGGACCGGTGCGGGCGCCGGACCTGATGCACACCGAGTCGCGCTGCCTGGACTGCGGGCCGGTGTCCCCGCTGCACGTGCCCGAGCACATCGGGACCGAGATCGTGGCCAGCGTGGTGGAGCGGATCGTCGCCGCCGCCGACCCGCCGACCCGGCCGAGGACGCCACTGTGGTGCCCGTGGCCGCTGCCGACGGGCTGGACCATGACCGGTGTGGCGTACGCCGGCGACGACCGCACCGGGGTGCGCGCCACGGCGGTCGCCTGCGCCGGGCCGGAGCCCCTCGGCGGTGGCCCCGCGGACCTGGTCTTCGTCGCCGAGGAGCCGGGCGTCGGCCTGGGCACCCGGTTCGCGGGCCTGGCCGGCCCGGATCCGGGACCGGAACTCGCGCAGGCGTTGACGGATCCCGGCCCGGGGCATCCGGAGCATGTCGGGCAGGCCAGGATCAAGGTGGCCGGCCATCCGACTCCACTGTGGCTCGTGAACTCGCCGACGGATCGAAGCGCGTACGCCGGCGAGGCTCGGGGATTGTGGCTCCATGCGATAGCCTGGCCGGCGAGTGCGGGTCACCTCCTCGCGGAAGAAGTCGTGCTGCACGACCTGACCGAGTGGACACCGCCCGAGCTCGTGTACGGCGCACCGTCTCCGTATCTGCACGGGAAGGCTTGACGGGCCTCAGGGCTTGACAGGCATCCCGGAATGTCGGAGAACGGACGCAGATATTCACTGTACGACACCACACTGATACTCTGGGTGCCGCTGCGGTAATGGGACCCGGCGCCGCGCGAGAGGATGGCCCGCCATGGTCAAGAAGGTCCTCACCTGGGCCGGAATCGCATTCTTGATCTTCTTCGTCGCATATCGGCCAAATTCTGCGGCGGACGTGTTCAAGTCACTGGGCGGCGGGATCATGGACATCGCCCAGGGGTTCGGCGACTTCTTCACCAGCCTCGTCGCCTAGCCGCCGATGGGAAACCCCTCCGGTCCACCCTTCGATCCCGACGATCCCGATCGGGAGCGCCGGGAGCGGGACACGGAGCCGATCCCCCGGATCGGCCCCGACGACGGGCCGGGCTACGGCACCGGTCCGGGCCTCTCCGACGGTCCCTCCCTCTCGGACGACGCCGGCTTCGGCGACGGCCCGGCGTACGCCGGGGAGGGGCGGTCCGGTCGGGCCTGGGTCCGTGACCCGGAGGCCGGCTACCAGCCACCGCAGATCTCCGAGGACGAGCTGGCCGGTCTGCGGGCCGACGCCGCCGGCATGGCGCCCCGCCGGGTGCTGCCGTTGGAGGACGAGCCCAGCTCGCTGGTGGCGCGCTACCTCTTCCCGACCGAGCGCTACCGGGGCGAGTGGAAGCGGCACTGGATCCACCTCTCCACCCCGCTGCTGGTCGGCATCGCCGCCACCTTCGTGCTGGGCTACCTCTCCGGCTTCCTCGCCGGGCAGGACGTGGGCGCGCTCACCACGATCGCGGTGCTGCTCTGGTTCGCCGTGATGGGGTGGGTGGCCTGGAAGGTCGCCGACTGGTGGTACGACCGCTTCATCCTGACCAACAAGCGGGTGATGGTGGTCAACGGCATCATCACCCGGCGGGTCGCGATGATGCCCCTGGTCCGGGTCACCGACATGAAGTACGAGCAGAGCCCGACCGGCAGGGCGCTCAACTACGGCACCTTCGTGCTGGAGTCCGCCGGTCAGGAGCAGGCGCTGCGTGAGATCAAGAACCTGCCCAACCCGAACGAGCTCTACCTGCGTGTCGTCGAGGAGATGTACGAGCCGCAGGCGGTCGAGGCACGGCTGGGCAAGGAGGCCGACGAGGCCAAGGCCGACGACGGGGCGTGAAACTTTTCGTCCGAACATCGGAGGAACTGCGCACCGTTCGCCGTCGACCCGACCACCCCGGGCATGGCAACCTGCCAGGACAACGGGGCGCGGAGGTGGCCGGTGGTGAGCAGGGATCCCCTGGAGGAGGAGTTCCGCGACTTCGTCGCGGCCCGCTCCGGCGCCCTGCTGCGCACCGCCTACCTGCTCAGCGGCGACTGGGCCACCGCCGAGGACCTGTTGCAGACCGCGTTGACCAAGACGTACCTGGCCTGGAAGCGGCTCGGCGGGATCGAGGCGATCGAGCCGTACGCCCGCCGTGTCATGATCAATACTTCGACCAGTTGGTGGCGGCGTCGCTGGCACGGTGAACGCCCCACCGAGGTGCTGCCGGAGCGGGCCGGGATCGACGAGATCGAGCAGCAGCTCGACCGGGACCTGCTCTGGCGTCACCTGAGCGCGCTGCCCAGCCGGCAGCGGGCGGTGCTCGTGCTGCGCTTCTACGAGGACATGTCCGAGGCGCAGACCGCCGCGCTGCTCGGCATCTCGCCGGGCACGGTCAAGAGCCAGACGTCGCGCGCCCTGGGCACCCTGCGCCGCCGGATGGGCGCCGAGGCCGTCCTCGACCTGCCGGCGGCCGGGGCCGACCCGACCCCGGCCCTGCCACGGGCCGACGGCACCGACCGCCTCACCCCCGCCCGCGACGGCGCCGACCGTCCCGCTCCCGCGCAGGGCGGCAACGACCGTCCCGCTCCGGTCCGCGGCGGCGCGCTGGCCCGCCCGTCGACGGCCTACGGGGCGCCGACGATGGTGGTGGGCGAGGACGCGGCGGCCGTGGTCGCGGCGACGAACGCCCCGTCGCCGCTCGTCGCGCCGGCCACGGCGGGGAGGCCGGACGGCACCACCACCGCCGCCCCGAGTCGGTCGGGAGGCGTCACCGCCGCGGGCCGGCCGGGAGGCGTCACCGCCCCGGGCCGGTCGGGAGGCGTCACCGCCGCCCCGGGCGGCGCCGCGACCGGACTTCCGGCGCAGCCGGCCGCCGTTGCTCCGGCGTCGGACGCCGGGCGTGCCACGTCGGCCGCCGAGCTGACCGACGAGTCGGTGGGCGATCCGGTGCCGGTCGCCTCGGGGGCGCGGGCCGGGGCCGGGGCGGTGTCGCGTACCGCCCGTGACGAGCAGCGCGGCCGGCAGGCCGCCCTCCCGGTCGTACCGGCCGGCTCCGGAGAGCACCGGTGAGCCGTCCCGTCGGTCGTGGTGACAACCGGACCGAAGGCCCGACGCGTCCATTCGCCGTGACCGAGGACGAGCTGGCGCAGGCGCTACGGGAGACGTTCGCCCGCCGGGTGTCCGTCGCGCGTCCGCTCGTCGCCGATCCGGCGGGACTGGCGATCCGGCGGGCCGACCGGTCCCGGCGCCGGCGGACGTTGACCGGGATCGCCCTCGCGGCGGTGGCCACCGTGACGGTCAGCGCCGGAATGGCCCAGCTCGGGCAGCAGCCCGGGCGACCCACCCATCCGACCGTGGTGCTCGGTGACCCGTACGCCTCGCCGTTGCCGGACCCGACCCCGCGGCTGTCGGCCGCCCCGCGGACCGACCTGGGGCGGGGCGAGGTGGACCTCATCCTCAACGACGTGCTGGTCACCGCCGGTGGGCAGCGGCTCGCCCTGCCCGACGTCGGCACGGCCGCCGAGCGTGCCCAGCGGCTCCCCGACCGGGCCGGCTGGGCGGTGGTGGGCGCGACGACGGCGGCCGGCCGGTCGCTGTGGATCGTGCTGTCGGACGGCAAGGCACACCTGCTCCTGGCCGGGGCGCGGGACATCGTCCTCAGCCCCGACGGGCGGCAGGTCGCCTGGCGGGAGGGGACGGATCTGGTCGTCGCGGGGATCGTCGGCACCCAGGTCGTGGCCGCCGCCCGCACCCCGGCGTCGCCCGACGCGGTGCCGGTCGCCTTCGCCGGGGACACGGTCCTGGTCCGCCTCGCCCCCGACCGGCCCGGTCACGCCCTGTGGCGCCCGGCGGCGGGTCCGCCGCGCGGCGCGGGAGACGCGGGCCTGCACGTCTACGGCACCCGCCCCGACGGGCTGGCGGTCGCGCTGGTGTCCGCCGGCACCCCCCGCCGGCCCTGTGTCGCACTGCTCGACCCGGCCCGGAACCTCGCACCGGTACGGACCGGATGCGGGCCGACGCTGACCGGCGACGCGGCCGGCGGGGTGTCCGCCGACGGGCGGTGGCTTCTGGTCAACGGGAAGGCGGGCCGGCAGGACCGCGCGCTGCTGGTCGACCTGGACCAGCTCGCCGCCGCACCGGCGACCCGCCCGGCCGGTCCGCCCGTGGCCGGGCCGGTGGCGTGGACGCCGCAGGGGACGGCCCACTATCCGGCCGCCGACGGCGCCCTGGTGCGCGTCGAGGTGAGCCGCGTGCTCGACGGCGAGATGGCCGTGTCCGTGCCCGTGACCGGCCTGGCCGCCGGAGAACGCGCGGTGCCGGTGGGCGGCGACCGCCGTCCCTGACCGCGCCCGCGCGCCCGGGGCGGGCCGCCGGCCGGTAGCGTCGGGCCGATGAGCGCGGCACCGCGGATCGACCTGCACACCCACTCCACCGCCAGCGACGGCACGCTCAGCCCGGCCGAGCTGGTGCGGGCGGCGGCGGAGTCGGGGCTGGACGTCGTGGCGATCACCGACCACGACACCACGGCCGGCTGGGCGCCGGCCCTGGCGGCGCTGCCGGCCGGGCTCAGCCTGGTCCGGGGCGCGGAGCTCTCCTGCCGGTGGTACGGCGAGGAGCCGGCGCTGCCGCTGCACCTGCTGGCGTACCTCTTCGATCCGGACGCCCCGGAACTCGTCGCGGAGCTGGCCCGGGTGCGGGCCGCCCGCGAGGAGCGGGGCGAGCGGATCGTGGCGCTGCTGCGTGCCGACGGGATCGACGTGAGCTGGCCGGAGATCCTGACCGGCGCGGGCGGCGGGACCGTGGGCCGGCCGCACATCGCGCAGGCGCTGATCCGGGCCGGCCTGGTGGCCACCACCACGGAGGCGTTCGGGCCGGACTGGCTGGGCGAGCGCTACCGGCTGCCCAAGGAGGACATCGACGTCTTCCGCGCGGTCCGGCTCGTGCGCGCGGCGGGCGGCGTGCCGGTCTTCGCCCACCCCCGGGCCACCCGGCGGGGGCGGATCGCGCCGGACGAGCTGATCGCCGACCTGGCCGCGATCGGGCTGGCGGGGCTGGAGGTCGACCACGAGGACCACTCCCCGGCCGAGCGGGCGCACGTGCGGGCCCTGGCCGGCGAGCTGGGCCTGCTGGTGACCGGCTCGTCGGACTTCCACGGCACCCACAAGACCGTCCGGCTCGGGGCGTTCACCACCGACCCCGGGGCGTACGAGCGGATCGTCGCCGAGGCGGGCGGAGTGACCGAGGTCGCTTCCGGCTGATCCGCGTTTCCGCCTCCGGCGGCGCGGCTACGTTGATCACGTGGATGCCAAGCTGTTCGGCGAGGTCTTCGTGACCCTGCTGGTGATCGTCGACCCGCCGGGCATGATGCCCATCTTCCTGGCGCTGACCGGCCCCCTGACGGCGCGGGACCGTAACCGCGCCGCCTGGCAGGCCGTCGCCCTGGCGCTGGGCGTGATCGTGATCTTCGCGGTGGCGGGGCAGACGCTCCTCGACTACCTGCACGTGGACCTGCCGGCGTTGCAGGCCGCCGGTGGCCTGCTGCTCATCCTGGTGGCGCTGGAGCTGCTCACCGGCAAGGCCGACGACCCGAGCCAGCAGGTCACCTCGAACATCGCCCTGGTGCCGCTGGGTACGCCGCTGCTGGCCGGCCCCGGTGCCATCGTGGCCACCATGCTCTTCGTCCAGCAGGCCGACGGCGGGGCGGACGTCACGGCCATCGCCGCCGCGATCGTGGCCGTGATGGCCACCGTCTGGGTCGTGCTGCGGTTCTCCGGCGGGATCGTCAAGATCCTGCGACCCGGCGGGATCGAGGTGCTGACCCGGATCGCCGGCCTGCTGCTGGCCGCGATCGCGGTGCAGCTCATCGCGGACGCGGTGGCCGCGTTCGTGACCCAGTACGCCAACATGACCTGACCGGCGGCCGGTTCTGTCGGGGGTGGATGGCAGGATCGCGGTGTGCGACGAGCCTCTTCAGCCGGACGGTCCTCCACCAGCGGCGGCCGGGCGCCCCGGCCGCGCGACGACCAGCCCGAGCAGCTCGGCTTCGAGGGCATGCCGGAGCGGCTCTTCGTCTGCACCCCGAGCAAGCTCGGCGCCTATGCCGACTGCCCCCGCCGCTACCGCTACTCCTACGTCGACCGTCCGGCCCCGCAGAAGGGCCCGCCGTGGGCGCACAACTCCCTCGGCGCGAGCGTGCACAACGCCCTCAAGAACTGGTATGCCCTGAGCCCCGAGCGGCGTCGGCCGGAGGCACTCGCCTCGTTGCTCAAGGGCACCTGGGTGCGTGAGGGCTACCGTGACGACGAGCAGGAGCGGGCCGCCTACCGGCGGGCCCTGGGCTGGCTGGAGTCCTACGTCGAGACCCTGGAGCCCGGTGCCGACCCGCTCGGCGTGGAGCGGGTGGTGGCGGTCAAGACCGCGGTGCTCGCCTTCAACGGCCGGGCCGACCGGATCGACTCCCGCCCCGGGCCCGACGGCCCGGAGCTGGTGATCGTCGACTACAAGACGGGTCGCACCGGGCTGGACGCCGACGACGCGCGCGGCTCGCAGGCGCTGGCGCTCTACGCGTACGCCGCCGAGCGGGTGTTCCGCCGGCCGTGCCGCCGGGTGGAGCTGCACCACCTGCCGACCGGCACGGTGGCCGCGCACGAGCACACCGTGGAGTCGCTGGCCCGGCAGCTCACCCGGGCGGAGGAGACCGCCCGCGACATCATGGCCGCCGAGCGGGCGGTCGCCGACGGCGAGGACCCCGACGAGGCGTTCCCGACCACGCCGGGCCCGCGCTGCGGCTGGTGCGACTACCGGCGCACCTGCCCGGTGGGGGCGCAGGCGCCGGGCAAGGAGCCGTGGGCGGCCGTCGAGCGCGCCGCCGACCCGGTGGTCGCGCCCGCGGCCGACCCGGCGCCCGGCAAGGACTGACCACCCCGCAGGCCCCGGGCCAGGACCGACCGCCCCGCAGGCCTTCGGGCCAGGACTGCCACCCCCGCAGGCACGGTCACCCTGCTGCCGGCGACACGGTGCCGGCCCGGGTCGCACAGGGCGCTTACCGGGCAGCCGGTCCGGCCGTGGGTCAGGCCGGCGTGCCGGCGAGCCGGGCGGCGCGTTCCTTGGCGGCCTGCTGCAACGGCCCCTCCCGCCACCGGCGGGGCAACGTGGCGAGGGTCAGCCGCAGCGCCCGGACGCTCAGGTCGGCGGAGAGCGCGGTCGTGGGCAGGCCCAGCCCGCCGTACATCCGCCGGGCCCAGGCCGGCAGCAGCGCGAGCGCCGTGCCGGCGATGCCGAAGTACGCCCAGCGGGGCGGCCCGAGGTTGAGCCCGATCCGGGCGGGCAGGCTGAGCTTCCACGGGATCGGCGGCGCGGTGAGGAAGAGCGCCGTCTCCGCCGCCTCGCGGGTCATCCGCAGCTCTGGGCGGATCCGCCGGTAGTAGTCGGCCACCTCGGCGGCGGTGCCCGGCACCGTTGCCGGGTCCAGGCCGACCAGGGCGGCGGAGCGCCGCTGCTCGGTGTAGTAGCCGTCGATCTCGTCGGCGGTCAGCGGCAGCCCGGCCCGGCGGGCCGTGTCGAGGAACGATTCGACCTCGGTGACGTGCACCCAGCGCAGCAGCTCGGGATCGTCGACCCGGAACTCCTCCCCGGTGAACAGGTCGGTGGCCCGCAGGCGGGCGTGCCGGCGGCGTACCCGGAGCCCGGCGGCCTCCGCCTCGGCGGTGGTGCCGTAGATGGTGGTGCCCACGTAGGTGGCGGTACGCACCAGGCGGCCCCAGGCGTCGGAGCGGTAGTTGCTGTTCTGGGCGACCCCGGCCATGGCCCGGGGATGCAACGACTGAAGGTAGAGCGAACGCAGGCCGGCGACGATCAGGATCGGCTCCTCGTGCACCTTCCACGTGACCGAACCCGGACCGAAGAGGCCGAGGTCATCGGAGTCCACCGACCAAGGGTGCCACGCGGTGCCGCCGCGCGCCGCGTGGAGAGCGGTCGGCCGTCAGTCGTCGGCGGAGCGGCGGGCCTGGCAGGTGGGGCAGAGGCCCCAGAACGTCACTTCCGCCTCGTCGACCTCGAACCCGTGGGCGATGTCCGGGTCGAGGCAGGGCGCGCTGCCGACCGCGCAGTCGATGTCGGCGATCTCGCCGCAGCCCCGGCAGACGACGTGGTGGTGGTTGTCGCCGGCACGGGCCTCGTAGCGGGCGGGGCTGCCGGCCGGCTCGATGCGGCGGGACAGCCCGGCGCGCGACAGCGCGCCCAGCACGTCGTAGACCGCCTGGGTGGAGACCGAGTCGATGCGCTGGCGCACCTGGCGGGTGATCTCGTCGACCTCGAGGTGGCCGCCGGCGGCCAGCACGTCGAGCACGGCGAGACGCGGCCGGGTGACCCGCAGGCCCCTCGACCGGAGCAGTTCCTCGCCACCGGGCATGTGCCAATGACAGCACGCGGGTCGGGGACCGACAACCGGCCTCCGGCGCAGGGTGGCGCCGGCCACAACCCGGGTCGCCCCGAGCCGGCCGCCACGTCGGCGGGCTCCTCGCCGGGAACGGTGAACCGGACCGGCTCCGGGCGCGTGTTCCCGGTCGAGATCGACTGGGCGGGTCGACCGGCGCACCGTACGCTGGCCCCGCGACCGCGTACCGCCGGAGGTGTGGATGTTCAAGGAGATCCTGGGTCTGCCGGCCCACGTGCTGGTGGTGCACGCGGTCGTCGTGCTCGTGCCGCTGCTGGCCCTGCTCTCCGCCGCGTACGTGGCGTTGCCCCGGTTCCGGGCGCGGCTGGACTGGGCGGTGGCGATCCTCGCCGTGGTGGCGCCCGTGTCGGCCTTCGTCGCGGTCGAGTCGGGGGAGGAGTTGACCGACGCGTTCCTCGCCCGGGGCATGCAGGGCCCGATCGTGGAGCAGATCTTCGCCCACTCCCGCTACGGCGACATCCTGTTCCGCTGGGTGCTGCCGCTGGCCGTGGCGTCGCTGCTGCTGCTGTTAGTGACGAGCGGGCACCGGCGGGTGCCGAAGCTGCCGTCCTGGGTGACCCCGGTGCTCTCGGTCGTGGTGGTGGCGCTCGGCGTCGTCAGCCTCGTCTACGTCTACCTGACCGGGCACTCCGGGGCCGAGACCGTCTGGGGCAACACCCTCTGACGTCCCGCCGGCCGCGTCGGGCCGCCGGGCGGCGCGGGCCGCGACCGGGCCGAGGTCAGAACACGAGCCGGGTGCAGAGCACGCAGACGAGGACCACCAGCACCACGGCGGCCACCGTGCCCACGCCGTACGTGAGTCGTTGCGCCCGCTGCTCCGCCGCGTCGAGTTCCGCCATGTCCTGCGCCGGCAGTCGCCGGGGCGGTGGCGGTCGCAGGTGCACCGGTGGGCGCCACCCGGCCGGTGGCGGGGTGGTCGCGGGCGGGCCCGCGTAGCCGCTCCCACGCGCCGGGGGCGGCGTGGCCGGCCCCGGCGGCGTGCCCGTGGGCCGCTCGGGCGAGCCGTCGGGCCGTCGCCAGTAGTCGTCCGGGGCGCCGCCGGAGGTGGGGGTCGTCACGCCGTCCGACGCTACCAACGCCCCGGCCCGGTGGCCGGCCGGACGCGGCGGCCCGGCGTTCGTCGGCGCTCCCGCCGGTGGTGGCTGCGCTAGTCTTGCCGCTCGTGAGCATCACCGACGATCCGGGCATGCCGGCGGTACGCGGCGACGACGACCGCGCCGTCGACCTCAGCGACGACTTCGTGGTGCTGCCCGAGCAGACCGCCGACGACACCGACCGGGGCTGGGGCGAGCGCTCGGGCGGCAACGACGACTGGCTGCTCGCGGAGCGCCCCCCGCACTGGGACTGAGCGGGTCACCGCCGGGCTGTGGACGACCGCGCCGGGCTGTGGACAACCCCCGTCGGGCTGTGGACAACCTCCGCCGGGCTGTGGACGAGCGCAGCCGGCCCGGGAACCGGGCCCCCGGTTCGAGGGCCGGCTCCCGGGCCGGTGCGGCGTGGGTCAGGAGGAGCTGGCGCTGCTGGCGGCCGGGGCCTTGCCCCCGCCGCCGGTGGAGCCGCCCGAGCCCGACGACGGGGACGAGCCCGACGACGAGGACGAGGAACCGGCGGACGAGCCCGACGACGAGGACCCGCCGGACGAGCCGGAGTCACCGCCGGAGGACGAGTCGGACTTCGCCGGCTTGGCGGCGGCGCCGCTCTTCGCGCTGTCCGAGCCGGACGAGCGCGAGTCCGTGCGGTAGAAGCCCGATCCCTTGAACACGATGCCGACGGAGTTGAAGACCTTCCGCAGCCGCCCCTCACACGCCGGGCACTCGGTCAGCGGTGCGTCGGAGAAGGACTGCACCGCCTCGAGCTGGTGACCGCACGCGGTGCAGGCGTACTGGTACGTGGGCACGTTCTCCTCCGGATCTGGCCACGGCCGGTTGGCACTCGACGTATTCGAGTGCCAATGGTGCGTCATCGCCCCCGGATTCGTCCAGCGGAAGTGTGGGGCGCGACACCCGCCACGCCCCCCGGGGCGGCGTCCAGCGTACGCAGGCCGTCGGCGGGCGTGACGACCGCGCGTACCGGGCGGTCGTGCGGCTCGGCGGGAAGCGCCTCCACCAGCTCGCCGTCGTGCAGCGGGACCACGGTCAGGGCGGTCGCCGGCACCCGGGCCAGCGCCCGGTCGTACGAGCCGCCGCCCCGGCCCAGCCGCAGCCCCCGGCGGTCCACCGCCAGCGCGGGCAGCACCACCAGTTGCGCGTCGGCGACTGCGGCCCGGCCCAGCCGCGGCCCGGCCGGCTCGCGCATCCCCCGCCCGGCGGCCACCAGCCCGGCCGGCCCGCTCCAGGCCGCCCAGTCCAGGTCGAGGTCGTCGCGGAGCACCGGCAGCAGCAGCTCCCCGCCCGGCGGCAGCGCCGCGTGCAGCACCGCCGGCAGGTCGGGCCCGCCCGGCTCGGAGCCGACCGGCACGTACGCCGTCATCCGCAGCGGACGCAGCCGGCGTACGAGAGCCACCAGCTCGGCCTGCACGCGCCCGGCGGCGTCGGCCCGGTGCGGCGCGGTCAGCGCCCGGCGGCGGGCGAGCACGGCGGCGCGCACATCCCGCTTCGCCTCTTGCGCTCCATCAGAAAAATCGGGCACGCAACACTCCTGACGCAACGTTTGTCGCCTGGTGGCTCTGTGTCAGCATCGCAAGCAACGGCGGCGTAACTTCCGGGGGGACCGAGTGACGCTACGCGGGCGGTTGACCACAGCCTTCCTGGCGGTGGCGCTCGGCCCGGTGGTGCTCGGGGTGATGTTCGTCGGGGCGACCGTGGCGGCGGTCGACTCGAGCCGCTCCACCGAGCGGCTCGCGGTGGCCGCCGCGACCGTGCGCACCTCCGTCGACGCCCTCTGCCAGCAGTTGCGGGCCGCCGCCGACGCGGTCGCCCTGGCCGGCGACCGGCCGGCCGCCGCGAGCCAGGTGGTCCGCCGTGGCCTGGCCGCCGCCGTGCGGGTCGCCGACGTCACCGGCCGGGTCACCTACGCCAGCCCCGGCGGCCCCGCGGGGCCCTGGCGGGACTGCGCCGAACCGCCGTCCGCCGGGCCGGTGCGGGCGCTCGCGGCCCGGGCCGACCTGCGCGACCGGGCCGGCGGGCCGCTCGGCACGGTCACCGCCGCGCAGCCGGTCGACCCGGCCTTCGTGGCGCGCCTCGCGGCCGTGACGGGGGTGGCGGTCACCCTGATCGACGACGGCGCGGCACCCGTCCGGCTCGCCCACAGCACCGAGTCGACCGGCGTACGCGACGCCGTGCTCGCCGCCGCCGACACGCTGCACGGCGAGCGCGTCACCGAGACCCCCGACGGCCGGTACGTCCGCCTGGTCGGCCCGTCCTCCGGGCAGCCCCTGCCGCTGGTGCTCTCGGTCCCCAGCGAACGACCACGCGGCCTGTACGTCGCGCTGGGCTCGGCGGTGCTGGTGGCGACCCTGCTGGCCGTGGTGGCCGCCTGGCGGCTGGCCCGGGTCACGACCCGCCCGCTGGTCGAGCTGGCGGGCGCGGTGGACCGGGTGGCGCGCGGCGACCTGACCGCCCGGGTGCCCGTGCGCAGCCGGGACGAGATCGGCCGGCTGGCCGGCGCGTTCAACCGGATGACCCGTGAGACGGCCACCTACGTGGCGGCGCTGACCAGCAGCCGCGACCAGCTGCGCGGGCACCTCGCGGTGCTGGGGGACACCCTGGCCAGCACCCACGACCTGCAACGCATCCTGCGGGTGATCCTGCACAGCGCGATCGCGGCGACCGGCGCCCGGGCCGGGGCGGTGCTGCTCGTCGACGACGGCGGGGTGCTCGTCGCGCAGTGCACCGAGGGGCTGGACGGGCCCGACCCGGCGGACGAACCCTCGGGGCCGTTGCGGGTGCCGCTGGGCAGCGGTGTGGTGGGCGCCGTCGCGGCGACCGGGGAGCCGCGCCGGGGGCGGGTGGAGCCCTCCGTCGCGCCGCCGGGGGAGCCGCACTGCCGGACGTACATCGCGGTGCCGTTCGCGGCCCCCGGCACGACGGGCCCGCCCGACGGCACCGCCCGCGACGGACCCGCGCCGCGCCCCGGGGCGGAGCCGGCCGCCCCCGCCGGGGCGCTCGGTGTGCTGGCCCTCTACGACCGGCTCGGCGCGGACGAGTTCGACGACGACGACCTCGTCACCCTGCGCACCTTCGCCGGCCACGCCGCCGTGGCGGTCGACAACGTCCGGGTGCACGAGGAGGCGCAGCGGCTCTCGCTGACCGACCCGCTCACCGGGCTGTGGAACTACCGCTACCTGAAGGAGTCGATCCGCCGGGAGGTCGAGCGGGCGAGCCGGTTCGGCCGGATGCTCAGCGTCCTCGCCCTCGACCTGGACCGGTTCAAGGACGTCAACGACACGTACGGGCACGCGGCCGGGGACGCCGTGCTGGCCGAGTTCGCCCGCCGGGTGCGCGGCGAGATCCGCGAGGTCGACCTCGCCTTCCGGCAGGGCGGCGAGGAGTTCGTGCTGCTGCTGCCGGAGACCGACGCCCGGGGCGCGGCGATCGTCGCGGAGCGGCTCGGCGCGGCGGTCCGGGACGCCCCGATCGCCGCCGACGGGCACGGCGGGGCGGCCGTGGCCATCGGCGTCACCGTCTCCGTCGGCATCGCCGTGCACCCCGACCACGGCAGCACCGGCCAGCAGGTGCTGGACGCCGCCGACGACGCCCTCTACGCCGCCAAGGCGGCCGGCCGGGACACCTGGCGCATCGCCGAGGAGCGGGCCGGACCGCCGGCGCGGGAGATCCCCGTCCCGGCCACGGCGGCCACCCCCGAGGACGGTCTGCCGCGCGCCGGCGCTCCCCGCCAGCCGGTGCGGGCCCACCCCGAACCGGCCGATCCGGCCGACGCTGCCCCGGGGAGCGCTCCGGGCGCGCCCGACCCGGTGCGGCCGGGTCCCTGCGGCGGCGCGTCTTCCGGTCCTCACCCTCCACGACAGAGCCGTGGCCGATAGTCTCGCGACATGTCGGAGCACTCAGCGAACCCCTCATCGGCGACCGCCGCAACCGGTCGCTCCCGCGCGGTCAAGGCCGTCATCCCGGCCGCCGGTCTGGCCACCCGGTTCCTGCCGGCCACGAAGGCGGTGCCCAAGGAGCTGCTCCCGGTGGTCGACCGGCCGGTGCTGCAGTACATCGTCGAGGAGGCCACCCAGGCCGGCATCGGCGACGTCCTGCTGATCACCGGGCGGGGCAAGACGTCGATGGTGGACCACTTCGACCGCCGCCCCGACCTGGAGGCGCGGCTGGAGGCGAAGGGCGACGCCGAGCGGCTGGCCGCCGTGCGCGGCCCCAGCGAGCTGGCCGAGATCTACACCTGCCGGCAGCCCGAGCAGCTCGGCCTGGGCCACGCTGTCGGCTACGCCGAGTCGCACGTCGGCGACCAGCCCTTCGCGGTGCTGCTGGGCGACGAGTTCGTCAAGCCGGCCGAGCCGCTGCTGCCGGCCATGCTGGAGCTCCAGGCGCGCACCGGCGGCGTGGTGCTGGCCTTCTTCGAGGTCGACCCGGCCGAGACGAAGCGCTACGGCATCGCCTCGGTGGAGCCGGCCGAGGCGGAGCTGACCGACATCGGCGAGGTCGTCCGGGTCACCGGCATGGTGGAGAAGCCCAAGCCGGAGGACGCGCCCAGCAACCTCGCGGTGCTGGGCCGCTACGTGCTGCCGAGCAGCATCTTCGACGCCATCCGGCGGACGGAGCCGGGCAGCGGCGGGGAGATCCAGCTGACCGACGCCATGGAGCTGCTGCGCAGCGAGGGCACCCCGGTGCACGCGATCGTCTACCGGGGCACCCGCTACGACACCGGCATGCCGCTGGGCTACCTCCAGACCGTGGTGCAGATCGCCGCCGAGCGCGACGACCTCGGCGCCGAGTTCCGCAAGTGGCTGGCCGAGTTCGTCAACTCCGACGCGTCGGGCGTGACTGGTACATGACAGCGTCGGCCGACGCCGAGGCGGCCGCGAACGAGTTGACGCCGCTCGCCGACTACCTGGGCAGCGTGCTGCGCAGGTTACGCGCGCTGCCTCCGCTCGACCTCGACCTCACCCAGGCGCACGGCAACGTCCTCGCCGAGGACGTCGTCGCGCCGCACTCCTTCCCGGCCTTCGACCAGTCGGCCGTGGACGGGTACGCGGCCCGCTGGGAGGACATCTCCGGAGGCGGTCGGGGCGTGGGCTACGTCCCGACCCAGTCCGGCGGGCCGGGCGGGCGCAACGTCCGGCTCAACGTCGTCGGCGACCTCGGCGCGGCGAGTTGGCGGCCGGTCCGGCTCACCCCGGGCGCCTGCTTCTCCGTCGCCGCCGGGGCGCCGCTGCCGCTCGCCGCGGACGTGGTCGTTCCGGTCGAGTGGACCGACCAGGGCATGGCCGCCGTGGAGATCTTCCGCGTGCCCAAACGGGGGTACGGGGTGCGCCGGGCCGGCGAGGAACTGCCCGCCGGCACCCTGCTGGCCCGGGCCGGCACCTACGTGTCGCCGGCGCTGGTGGCGGTCTTCGCCGCCACCGGCATCGGGCACGTCGTGGTCCGGCCCAGCCCCCGCGTGGTGATCGTGGCCACCGGCGACGAGCTTGTCGACGTGGGCCGGGGCAGCCAGCCCGGCCAGACGGTCGACGCCAACTCGCACGCGCTGACCGCCGCCGCGGCCGAGGTGGGCGCCCTGGCGTACCGGGTGGGCATCTGCGACGACGATCCGGAAGGGCTGCGCGGGCTGCTGGAGGACCAGACGCTGCGCGCCGACCTGATCATCACCACGGGTGGGACCGGCACCGGGCCGGGCGACATGGTGCGGCGGATCCTCTCCCGGCGGGAGGGCAGCCGGGCCGGCCCGGTCACCTTCACCGAGGTCGCGCTCTACCCCGGCACCTCGCTCGGTTTCGGCACGGTCGGCGCCGAGGAGGTGCCGGTGGTCTGCCTGCCCGGCGACACGGGCTCCGCCCTGATCGGCTTCGAGGTGCTGGCCCGCCCGGCGATCAACCTGCTGGCCGGGGCGGAACCGGTGTTCCGGCCCAGCGTCCGCGCACACCTGCTGGAGACGATCTCGTCCCCGGTGGGGCTGCGCGAGTTCCGCCCCGCGCACGTCGCCGAGCGGCGCGGCGGCGGCTACACGGTGCAGCCGCTCAACGGTGGCCCGTACACCCTCTCGGGGCTGGCCGAGGCGAACGGGCTGATGGTGCTCGGCGAGCGGGTGACCACCGCGGCGGCCGGGTCCACGGTGGACGTCCTCCTGCTGGACCGGCGCCGGTGAGCGCGAGGAGTGAGCTTGCGAGCCCCGCAGTCGCGAACGGAAGGTCGGCCGGTGAGCGCGAGGAGTGAGCTTGCGAGCCCCGCAGTCGCGAACGGAAGGTCGGCCCGGTGAGCGCCGTCCGGGCTTCGGTTTCGTCGGTCGTGAGCGGAAGGTCTGTTCCGTGAGTCTGTTCGGGGTCGGGCGGGCGCCGGGGTGGCCGGCGGTGCTGGCCGACGGGCCGGTGCTGCTGCGGCCCTACCGGCGTTCGGACGCCGCCGCCTGGTCCGAGGTGCGCCGCGCCAATCGGGAGTGGCTCGCGCCGTGGGAGTCGTCCGTGCCGGGGAGCTGGCACGAGCTGAACTCGCCGGCCGCGTTCCGCTGGGTGTACCGCGACCAGCGCCGGTCGGCGCGCACCGGCGAGGGGATGCCGTTCGCCGTCTGCCTGCGCGAGGGCGGCCGGGACCGGCTGGTCGGCCACCTCAACGTGGGCAGCATCGTGCGGCGGGCGTTCTGCTCGGCGTACGTGGGCTACTGGGTGGACTCCCGGGTGGCCGGTCGCGGCGTCATCCCCACCGCGCTGGCACTCGCGGTCGACCACGCGTTCGGCGTGGGTGGGCTGCACCGGGTCGAGGTGAACATCCGCCCCGAGAACCGGCCGTCCCGGCGGGTGGTGGAGAAGCTGGGTTTCCGCGAGGAGTCGTACCACGTGCGCTACATGCACATCGACGGTGCGTGGCGGGACCATATCGGCTACGCGATGACCAGCGAGGAGGTCGCCGCCGAGGGTGGGCTGCTGGCCCGCTGGCACCGGCTCCGCGCCACCACGGGGTGAGCCGTCCCACGCACGGGATCGGCGCGGCGTGTCAGCATCCGCGTCCACGGCCCGTAACCTCAAGTAACTGCAAGCTGTGGCAAGCGCTGCTCCACCCGTACGATCCGCGCACCCGACCACCATCGGTGGAAGATCCTGCGGCCGGGCGGCGGTTGCTCCGAATTCGGTGACGGGAGGGGTGAGGGTGCCGACCTCGGTGCTCCTCGCCGTCCTCGCCGCCGCCGGTCTGCTCGCCCTCGCCCCGGCGCTGGTTCGCCGGTACGACGCCACCGAGCGGCTGGTGGCGGAGCGGGCGCAGTCGACGGCGCGGGTGCTCCAGCGCCGCCGGCGGCGCCGCACTGTGCCGGGGCACCGTCCGGTGCACCCGCCCCGCAGCCTCGTCATCACCCTCAGTGAGGACGCGAATGCGGGCGGGCTCTCCGCGCCGGTCTCCGCGCCCCCCGCGACGCGCCGGTCGAAGCGGCTGCGCGCCGTGCCGCCGGCCCCCCGCAAGGGCCGCCGCCGGCCGCCGCCCCGCCGACAGCACACCCCCGCCGTCTACCGGCGCCGCCGGGTGCTCGCCGCGCTGCTGCTGCTGAACTTCGTCGAGCTCATCGGCGTGATCGTGGTCAGCCCCGGCTTCTGGATCAGTTTCGGGGTCACCGCCGCGCTGCTGGTCGCGTACGTCGTACACCTGCGGCGGCTGGCGCTGGCGGATCGCCGGCGGCGGCGGGCGCAGGCCCGCGAGGCGGCGTGGCTGGCCGCCCGGCAGGCCGAGGTGCGGCGGGAGCAGGCCCGCCGGGCGGCGGCCCGCCGCGAGGCGCAGCGTCGCCTGGCGGCCCAGCGCGAGGTGGTACGCCGTGCCGCGATGGGCCTGGACCGCCCGGCGGACCTGCCGGCGGCGGCCAACGGCGGCTCGGTTTCCTACCGCCGCTCGGGTGGCCTGCGCGGTCGCCCCTACCAGTCCGGCCGCGGCTCCCACTCGGCCTGACCGGCCAGGTCTCTTTCTCGCCTGATGCGCCGGTCGTGGCCGGCGGTCGGTCCGGCCCGCCGCGCGTCAGCTCGTGGCCGGCAGGCGGTAGACGGACACGTGCGACCGCGAGTCGGCGGTGAACTCGGCGCCGGACCAGTCCGCGTGCCGGCTCTCCAGCTCGAACCCGGCCAGCTGACCCATGAGGTCCAGCTCCGCCGGCCAGATGTAGCGGTGCGGCGACCGGAACAGCCGGGCGTGCGTGCTCTCGTCGAACCGGAAGTGGTGCGACACGACCTGCTGGCGCAGCACGTCGTAGGTGTCGAGGCCGATGTACCCCGGCTCGGACGACCAGACGGTCGCCTCCAGGCCCGGTGGGAGCTTGCGCAGCTCCGGCACCCACAACTCGATCACGAACCGGCCGCCCGGGGCGAGGTGGCGGGCGGCGTTGCGGAAGCAGGCCACCTGCTCGGACTGGGTGAGCAGGTTCGAGATCGTGTTGTAGACGAGGTAGACCAGCGAGAACTCGCCCGGTGCGGTGGCGGTCGCCATGTCACCGATCACCACCGGAACGGTCGCCTCGTCCACCTTCGTCCGCAGCCGCTCCACCATCGGGCGGGACAGCTCGATGCCGCTGACCGGCACCCCGCGCGCGGCGAGCGGGACGGCCACCCGGCCGGTGCCGACGGCGAATTCGAGCGCCGCCCCGCCGCCGGCCAGCTCGGCCAGCCGGTCCACGGTCGGCCCCAGCACCTCGGGGGCGAACATGCCGGTGCCCGGGGTGTCGTAGCGGCGGGCGGTGTCGTCGTCCCAGACGTCTTCCTGTCGCATGCGCCCCACGCTTCCCACCACCGCCCGCGATGTCCACCGACTTTCGCGCCGATCGGCCCCCTCCGCCGCCTGCGTGGGGTCCTGCTTCGAGATCTTGGTGGCTGGCGGCCCTCGGAGGGGCCGTTTCGTGCCAAGATCTCGGCGCGCGGGGGGTGGATTCGCGGCGGGGGCGGTGAACCTGTTAGCCTTGGCGCCGGCCCGCCCGGTGAAAGCCGGGTGGGACCGATGCCGGTCCGCCGGCGGAGGGGTTGTGGCGCAGTCCGGTAGCGCACCTCGTTCGCATCGAGGGGGTCAGGGGTTCGAATCCCCTCAACTCCACCCAGCTCAAGGCCGTTTCCGCCCGTCGGAAACGGCCTTTTTCGATCTTGTACGGCAGCGGAGCGCAGCATCAGGGCGCGTAGCCGGGGTCGGCGACGGTCTCGGCGATACGGGTGAGCCAGTGCAGGTCGTTGGCGCGAGATTCCGGGCTGGCCTCGGGGCTGAGGATGCTACGTAGAAATTCGGCGACGTCGTCGAGGTGCCGCTCGCTGCGGTAGTAGCTCAGCAGGGTCTGGTCCGGTTCCAGCGGCCCGTAGCCGCGGCGGAAGAGTTCGGCGCGGTGTGCGTCGATCGGGTGGTCGCCGAAGTCCTGGCTGTAGACGAACATCAGGTCCCGCTCGCGCGGCGCGAGGATCGGCGCGTCCCAGTCCACGACGTGCAGTGGACCGTCGTCGTCAGCGATCAGGTTGCCGGGGTGGATGTCGGCGTGGCAGATGACGTGTCGAGCGTGCGTCACGCGGGAAGCCAGCTCGTCGACCGTCTCCGCCAACCGGTGCAGCGCGGCGCCGTACCGGGCCCAGAACGCGCCGAGGGCCTCGCTCGTCGCAGCCTGCCCGCCGAGGGTTCGCAGCCGCTCGCCAGCGTCCGACCGGTAGGTCTCGACCGGCAGGACGGCGGCGAGGTCTGCGCTCGGCGTGACGGCGTGCAGGCGCCCCAGGAACTCGCCGTACTCGCTCCACTGGCGGTCGGTGAGGCCGCGCCGCCACCGGCTGCCGCCGTCGTGGAACGGGTAGAGCAGCAGCTGGTACTCCCCGAACCGGTGACAGGCTCCGCCGTCCGGCAGGTCGATGGGTGCCACGACCTGCCGGACGCCCTGCGTCCTGAGGAACCCGGGCAGCAGGACGGCCGCCCGGGTGAACGTGCCGCGGCGCAGCTTGAGGAAGTATCGCTCGCCGTCGGACGCGTCCACCCGGTACGCCCATGCGTGCCCGTCGAGCCCGACCGGCATGAACATGAGGTCGACGATGGTGACGGCCCAGGCGGCGGCCACCTCAGCCGCCAGGAGCCGTTCGTCGACGCCAGGCTTGTCGATCATCGCCGGAGCGTCGCAGTTGGCAGTCCGGCCGGCAAGTGACTTGCCACCTGCGGGCGCCCGGGCCCCTGGCTGCCCCGCGAGTCGGGGCAGCCAGGCCACGGCGCCTGTCAGCCGCCCGCCGTCACGGCTTCACCGCCCGGGTGGCGAAGTAGCCGGGCAGCCATCCGGCGGTGGCGTCGGAGTGGTGCGGCGCCTCCTCGAAGCCGACGATGACGAAGCCGGCGGCGAGCTGACCGCCGATCTGCGCGGTCATCGTGTGGCTGTACTCCAGCGGTGCGTCCGCGCCCCACAGGCGTTCGCGTTCCGCCGCCGGGACGTGGGTCAGGTCGCTGTACGGCAGCCGGTGGCGCACCACCAGTTCGCCGCGCTGGTCCAGCGCCTCGTTGTCGAAGAGGAAGACGTCCGGGTTGAGGAAGCCGGACAGCAGCGTCCCGCCCGGTCGCAGCACCCGGAAGCACTCTCGCCACACCGGCGCGAGCTCGGGCACGAACAGGTTCGACACGGGGTGGAAGACCAGGTCGAACGAGGAGTCCGGGAACGCCGACAGGTCGCGCATGTCACCGAGGACGGTACGCAGCTCCAGGCCGTCCCGCCGGGCGACCGACTCGTCCTGTTCGAGCTGACGGGGCGAGTTGTCGAAGACGGTGACCCGGGCCCCCGCAGCGGCCAGCGTCGGACCCTGCTGCCCGCCGCCCGAGGCCAGACACAGGATGTCCGTGCCCGCGAGGTCGGCGGGGAACCAGGAGCGGTCGACGGGCTGGTAGCCGATCAGGACGACCGACCAGTCGCCGGCACGCGCCCTGGCGGTCGTCTCGCTCGATACGGGGCGTGACCACTCGTTGCCCTGCTCGACCTGCCGGTCCCAGGCGGTGCGGTTGTGTGCTACCGGGTCAAGAGGCATTGCCTCACGTTACAGAGCTGGACTGACCAGGCTGGGCGCGCTATGCCGCGCCACCGGTGTTCAGGATCAACTGCCGGAGAACCTTGAGGGTGCGGCGTAGTCCGCGTCGTCGATGCCCTTGTGGATGCGGGCCCGGATTGCCGGCGCGTGCTGTTTGAGGCTGACTCGGGCGTCTTCTCCGGCCGCGGTGATCCACAGTCTTTCTTCGTCGTCGCGGGTCAGCCACCCGCGCTCCAGCAGAGCCTTCGCCTCGACGTCCAGATCGTCTTCGGCCCTGAGATACGAGCTCATCGCCCGTCGGAGATCAGGAAGTGTCATCCCGCCGCCGTCGGGCAGGAGGTCGTTCCTGGAGAGGTTCCGCAGTAGCCAGAGAGCCTGGCGTGAGCGTGGACGACACCCCGGCACGCGCCCGGAAGCGCCGATGACAGAGTGGTACTCGTGGGCAGTGCGACCGAGCGCGAGATTCGCTGGGTTGAGTCGGCTTGGCAGCGTCGGATCACCAGGGTGCGGCGTCTCACGGGTGGTTGCACGTCCACCATGCTTGGCCTGACCGGACACGACGGCGAACAGGCTGTACTCCGACTGATGACGAAGGAGCCGTGGCGCCGACACGCTGCCGGGCTGCTTTCCAGGGAGGCGGCTGTCCAGCACCAACTGCAACGGTCATCGATCCCAGCGCCTCGAAGTGTCGCCCTCGATCTGTCCGGGGACTCCGCCGGGGCACCGGCACACCTCATGTCCTGGCTGCCCGGGCGTCTGTGCCTGACCTCTGCCGCGGACGGCATCCTGGAGGCGATGGCGCAGGTCCTCGTCAGCATCCACCAATTCGCGCCCGGCCGGGACAGGCCACGGCAGTACCAGTCCTGGGCGGCGCCGGACAAACGAGTCGTGCCGCCGTGGGCGCAGCGGCGACAGCTCTGGCATCAGGCGTTCGAGTTGCTGGACCAACCCGTACCGGCCTATGCCGGTACGTTCCTGCACCGAGATTTTCATCTGGGGAATCTGCTGTGGTCGCAGGGGCGCGTCAGCGGCGTCGTGGACTGGGTCGAGACATCGTGGGGACCGGCGACCCTGGACGTGGCACATGCCGCGACCTACCTGGCGATGTTGCACGGCGTTGAGGCTGGAGCCAGATTCACGGACGTGTACCGTCGCCGGGCTGATGACCGTCACGACGAGGACGAGTGCCGGTACTGGAACGTCATGGACATTGTCGGCTACCTGCCGGACCCGGTGAAAGTCGTCCAGCCATGGCGCGACTCTGGACTAGGCATCAGTGACGACCTCGCTCGCAGCCGACTCGAGCAGCGGCTTGAGCACGTTCTGCGAGCTCACTGACGACCTGACTGGCTCCCGCTCGGTGCCGCAACCGCCCACCCACCTTGGCTGCGACGCTGACACGCCCGGACTCACCATGGAAATGATCATTGCCTCGTCGGTGCGGCCTCCCGCACCGACGAGGCAACGCCTTGACGCCGCTACCTACTTGACGATCGTGACCGTCGCCGAGCGGTAGTTCCTGCCGTTCTTCTCCGGGTCGTAGCCCTTCTCGACGTTGCCGGAGGCGTCGACCGAGAACCAGCGGAACGTGGTGGTCCCGGTGACGCGGAAGACCTGCCCCGGCTCACGGAACTCGGTGGCCTGGTAGCGCGGCGATTCGAGGGTGGGCCGGCTGCCGTCCGTCGTGTAGTAGATGGTGGCCGGCTCGCTCGTCTCGAAGCGCACGTCGACGGACCCGGTGTACCTGCCGCCGCCAGGGACGAGCTCGGACGTCGGCTTCTTCTTGTCCTTGCCCCACTCCGCCGCGATCCGGAACATCTCCATGATCCCGTTGGCGTACTCCATCGTCTCGGAGTGGCCGCTGACAAGCGCCGGATTGCCCTCCCACGCCGGCTGGAACGAGCCGCCCTGCCAGTTGCCGGTGGCCGGGTTGTAGATCGAGCCGCCGACCTCCCAGCCGAAGGAGTAGATCCCGTAGGTGTGGTACATGTCCTCACGGACGTTGCCGGCGGAGGAGTACAGGACGTCCGACGAGCCGCCGACGTTCTCCGGCGTGACGACGGTCTCCCGGTACGCCTTGACCTGCGACAAGATCCTGCCGGCCGACTGCCAGTAGAACGCCTCGTCGCCCAGCGGCGGCCGCGGCGTGGTGACCCGGCCGTCCGCGATGTAGGCGCCGGGCTGCCAGAACAGCTGACCGCCGTTGGAGTGCACCGACATCATGAACTTGATGTTCTTGTACTTCTCGACCAGCCAGACGATGTTCTTCGACTCGGGCTCGGACAGCTTCTCCGGCCCCTGGTAGGTGCCGCTGGTGCAGACCGTCGACCCACCGGCGTAGCCGTCGTGGCCCGAGCCGACCCGGTAGTTCCGGTTCAGGTCGACGCCCCACGAGTTGCGGCGGTCCGGGTCGGCGTTCGCGTCCTCGCAGTGGTTCGTCAGGTTCTTACGCTGCGAGGCGTAGTTGTAGAAGCTGTAGTTCGCGCCGTCGGGGTTGTTCGACAGGACGAGGAAGATGTCCGTCTCCTGGACGATCTTCTTCGTCTCCTGGTCGGTCCTGTAGTTGTGCACCAGACGCTCGGCCGTCTCCAGCGTCGTCGTCGCCGGCACCCACTCGCGGGCGTGGTCCTGGGCCTGGATCAGGACACCGGGGTTGCGGCCGTCGCGGTGCTTGCCGATCCGCAGGACCGGGATGGTGGCCTCGCCGCGGGGCACCTCGCCCTCCGGCGCGCCGACGCGCTTCTGGTCGAGGAAGTCGCTCAGCGCGACCGGGGCGGACGTCGGCACGACGAGCCCGGTGCCGGCGTTGCTGCGGTACGGGTGAGCCCGGTCGATCAGGCCCTGGGACTGGGTCTCCAGTGCCGCCGCCACCTGCGCGGCGGTGCTGGCGAGCGCGCCGTTGGCGTCCTTCGCGAGGAGGACGCGGACCGCCTTGCCCGACACGTCGACGCCGAGCGGGAGGCTCGCCCCCGGCCGCTCCACGAATTCGACGGTGACGTCGTTGCCGCCCTCGTGGCCCCACGCCGCCGAACTGACGACGACCGCCGCCTGCCCGGTACCGCCGATCGTGGCCTGCGCCTTGCGCTGGTAGCCGTTCGTCTTGTGCGGCAGGTAGACGATCTCGGCGATGTCCGGGTACTGCCGGGCGATCTCCTCGGCGCGGCTGAAGAGCTGCTGCGGATGCTTGTAGCCGTCGATGAAGTCCGACTTGTAGCCCGGGTTGTCCGTCAGCGGCGGCGGAGCGCCCTCGAGCCAGTTGGAGACCTTGCCGGTGGTGACGCCGCCGGTCGAGCTGGTGACCTTGATCTGGTCAGGACGCGCGTCGAGCTTGAACAGGTTCCGGTGGAACATGTACTGCCCGGAGTCGACGAAGCGGCTCATCGTCCGGGCGGAGCCGAACGGCGTACCGACGCCCGAGTCGTTCTCGAGCTGCATCAGGACGATGGGGTTGGTCTGTCCACCTTCGGTGGTCCGTGCCTCGACGTAGAGGAAGCCCTGGCCCTTCGTGGTGAACCAGTCGGCGCGGACGACGCGTACCGTCGCGTCGTTCGCCTCGGTCACCTGCGCCGGCTGGGCGGCCCGTGCCCCGGCGGCCCGGAAGCCGCCGTCGGCCACGTCGCTCCAGGTGAAGCGCTCGTTTTCGCCGAGGATCTTGACGCCCATCGCCTTGAGCTCGGCGACCTGCCCGGCGTCCACGTGCGCCTCGCCCTCGATGCCGTCCGGCACGCGCGTGAGGCCGTGCTCGACGTCGTAGCCGGCGGCTACCACCTTGTCGAGCATGTCGGAGCCGGTCAGCTTGATGCGTACGTGGTTCGACGCGTGATCCGCGTGGTGGGCTCCTTCGGAGCCCGGGGCGGTGGGCTTCGTGGGGTCCGCGCCCGCAGGCGCGGTCGCGACGAAAGTGGTTGCCACCAGGGCGGACATCGCGAAGAACACGATGCGTGGCTGTCTACCTCGCATGCTCCCCTCCTTCTGTCTGTGGCCGTCAGTGATGTCGCGGCCGGCCCGAGCGCGGGTCGGACCGCATCGGTCCATCCAAAAATGGTCATGCTGCGCCCGCCCACGACGAGCCCGGCTTCGACGGATCGCGTCGGAGGACCGTGCCGGGTGCGAGCGGGCCGGGTGCGTCGGATGCAGTGCGTCGTGTGTCCGCCCACGGCGATCCAGGCCTCGGCGGATCGCGTCGAGGACCGTGCGGAGCATGGGCGGAACTGAGGCGGCGGAGGCGTCTTTCACGTCGACGACGTGGCTTGACCTGGATCTTTGCATCGCCTGAGCCGTTTGATCAACCCTCTGATGCGACGGGCAGAGGGAACCTTGAGGATTCGGTGTGCCGGCCAGCGCCGCAGGTGGCGAACGTGACCGGCGACCACCACGACGGTGGCGCCATCGAGGGCGACCGGACGAAGGCCTACGGGCGCAGGTCGACCGAGACGTGCCCGGACAGGGCACGGAGGAAGTCGGGCGCGTCGAAGATCGCGCCGGCGGAGGCGACGCCTACGGTCCTGGTCCGTCCGGTGAGGACACGGTCGACGGCCTCCACGGCGAGAGGCGCACTGACGGCGTAGATGTCCTGGCCGCTCGCCACGGCACGCCGTCGCACGCTGCCGGAGCGCACGACGGCGTCGACGACGAAGGTCTGCGCGGACCGTCCGCTGTCGTCGACCGCGGTCGGTGCCGGTGTCGCCGGGGCCGCCAGTTCACCGGCCGCCTCGACCGTCATGTAGGTGCAGACCTCGGGGATGGCCAGGTGGCTGGGGACGGTGACGATGTCGGCCATGCTGAACTCGCCGATCACGGCCCGGGTTCCCATCGGCTCGGGGAAGGGCCACCGCGCGGCTGGCGGGGCGTCGTCGCGGTACTCCAGTCGTCCCCGGCTGAAGCGGACGCGCCGGCCGTCCCTGCGCTGCCTGGAGACCGTGCCGGCGGCGCGGGTCCCGGGCGTGGGATGCCAACCGCTCAACCCGTACGCGATGTGGGCCTCGTCGGCCGTCGTCCAGTCGCCCATCGCCGCGGTGACCAGCAGGTCGCCGAGGCCGCCGAAGAAGGCCATCGCGGGGACCACCACGATTCCCGCGGCACGGGCGCGATCGGCGAAGTGCGTGAAGGTGTCGAGATTGGCCTCGATCTCGGCCGCCACGTCCACGTACGGGATCCCGGCGCGCAGCGCCGCCTCGATCACTCCAGCGGCGGTCACGGCGAAGGGCCCGGCGCAGTTGACCACCGCGGCCGCGCCGGCCAGCGCGCGGTCGAGCGAGGCCGGGTCGTCGACCGGGGCCGGCCGGATGTCGAGACCCGGACAGGACGCCGCGAGCGCCCGCAGCTTGTCCGCGTCACGTCCACAGAGCAGCGGTACGAACCCGCGAGCACGCAACTCCGCCACCACGAAGCGTCCGGTGTGCCCGTACGCGCCGAAGACCGCCACCGTTCGACCCGATCCCATCAGCTCTCCCAGTATTCGTGCCTGATTGATCAACTCCGCTCATCCTGGTGGCGGTGGGTCGGCGGCGCGAGTGTCTGGAACGACACCTCCCGTACAGTTTCGGACATGGCTACCGTCGCGCTGGCCGTCACCGACGGGATGCTGCACTTCGAGCTGTCCCTGGCGTACGAGGTCTTCGGCGCCGACCTGACCGGCGTGGTCGACCCCTGGTACGGCGTCACCGTCTGCGGATCGGGCGCGGTGCGGGTCGGCCGGTTCCGGCTGGAGCCCGACTGCGGGCTCGACCAGCTCGTGCACGCCGACACGGTGATCGTTCCCGGGTGGGTCGACGTCGACGTGGACCCACCCGCCGACCTCGTCGACGCGGTGCGCGCGGCCCACGAGGCGGGCGCGCGGGTGGCCTCCCTGTGCACGGGCGCGTTCGTGCTCGCCGCCGCCGGCCTGCTGGACGGCCGACGGGCGACCACGCACTGGGCGCACACCGATGCCCTGGCGGCTCGCCATCCCCGGGTGCAGGTCGATCCGGACGTGCTCTACGTGGACAACGGCAGCGTGCTCACCTCCGCCGGCAAGGCCGCCGCGATGGACCTGTGCCTGCATCTGGTCCGCCTCGACCACGGCTCGGCGGTCGCCAACACGCTCGCCCGCCGCCTGGTCGTACCCCCGCACCGGGCCGGTGGCCAGGCCCAGTACGTCACCGCCCCGGTGCCCGACCAGGACGACCATCCGCTCGCCGAGCTGTTCTCCTGGGCGATCGAACGGCTCGACCACGCGTTGACCGTGGAGGACCTGGCCCGCCGGGCGAACATGAGCTCGCGCAACCTGGGCCGCCACTTCCGGTCGGTGGCCGGCACCACCCCGCTGCAATGGCTGCTGACCCAGCGGATCCGGCACGCCCAGGAGCTGCTGGAGACCACCGGCGACAGCATCGACGCCATCGCGGCGGCCACCGGCATGGGCACCGCCGCGACGCTGCGCCGGCACTTCAACCGCACCGTCGGCGTGCCCCCGGACACCTACCGCCGCACCTTCCGCAGCACCCGGTCCGGCGCGCGATGACGAGACCGGATCCGTCTGACCGATCCGGTACGGCGGCGGGCAGAGCGTGTGTTGCGCGGCTTTGCGGCGTACGGCGGCGAGCAGGGTCGAACGTAAGTCGCAGGTGGATCGTATGGTCCATCGCCATGAGCTACGACCTGATCTTCGTCCCTCGCACCGACGACCAGTCCTGGGATGACGCGTTGGACGCCGCAGAGGAAGCCGACAGCGACGAGCTTCCAAGCGGGGGCGCCTGGGCCCGACTCTTGGCGGCCGCGCGGCAGGTGCTCGGTGAGGTCTCCGTGTTCGAGGGTGCCCACAACTACGAGTTGACCCACGAGGAGACGGGCATCCAGGTCAACTACTACGCACAGGGGGCAGAGATCACGGTTCCCTACTGGCACCGAGGCGAAGCCGCCCGAGTCGTTGTCGAGGCCATCCACCAACTCGGCGAAGTCGTTCAGATGGTCACTGGCCTACCCGGCTACGACCCCCAGCTGGAGTTGCCGTTGTCGGAAGCTGTCGCGCAGCCGGAGCTTGCGGTCAGGGTCCTTGGCGGAGTCGCGGCGTCCCTCGAACAGCGAGGGACACCAACTCCAGCAGCTGGCTGAGTGGCCAACGGCTCCCACAAGTGGCGCCAATGTCCCTTGCCGACGTCACACGCGTGCCGGGCTCCTCCGCGCGGTGGCAGGCAGGGGCCGCAGGGTGAGCACCTCGCCGAGCCCGTCGACGTGGGTCAGCCTGGTGGCGAACGCGGCGCTCAGGGTGCGGCGCAGGTAGTCCAGCACCGCCGGCCCCGGGGTGAGCGGCGCCGATCCGGTGTCGCCCGTGCCGACCAGGTGCACCTCGCGGGCGAGCCGTCCGGAGGTGTTGACGAACCGGCAGAGGTCGTCCCACCGCAGGTACCGCCAGAAGTCGACGCTGACCACCGCGTCGAGGCTGGCCGGTGCGATGGGCGGGTCCACGCCGACCAGGTGGTAGTTCGTCGGGCCCGGCGGGGCGGCGTAGTCGAAGGTCAGCGCCCCGGTCGGCAGGTCGACCTGATCGCTGCCGGTGCCCACCCACAGCACGCGGGGGCCGGGCAGGCGGTCGGCGAGCCTGTCGAACGCCGGCCCGATCCGGCACGTCGAGCGTCGCGCGCAGTCGGTGGCCGCGGAGCGGTAGTACACGATGCGCTCCAGCGAGTCGTACACGTCCAGCAGTCCGTAGAACTCCCATTCGATGACGTGGTACTGCCCGGTCAGGAGGCTCCGGTTGGCCGCGAAGTCGGACCAGTTGCGGTCGGTGTTGCGGTGGTGCGGGAGGTGGAAGGCGCGGGCCTCGTCGTCGAAGGCGAAGTTCAGTTCGGTCACGCCGAGGTGCCGGTGCACCCGGTAGAACAGCTCGATGTCCTCCAGGCCCCAGCGCAGCCCGGAGCGTTCGTCGAACCCGCCGGCCCGGTCGAAGAGGTCACGGGCGAGCGAGATGTTGTGGGTGTAGGCGAGCGCCCAGCCCGCCCGGAGCCACTCCGGCCCCGGGGGCTGACCGTGCGGGAAGCGCAGGTCGCCGGCGCGGTCCGCGCGGCGGCGGGGGACGTCGGTCATCTCCCCGCCGTCGAGGGCGGCCTCGACGTGCTCCAGGCTCAGCTCGTCGCGCCGGCCCATCAGCACGGCGGGCCGGCCGGCGACCGCGTGGTGGGCCAGGTGGCGCTCCAGCAACTGCGGGGAGGCGTACGAGTCGGCGTCGAGGAACAACAGCAGCGGCGCCCGGGTGTGCCGGACGGCCTCGTTGCGGGCTGCGGAGCGTCCCCGCCGTCTGGGGAACTCCAGCAGGCGGAGGTCGAGACCGGTGGCGGCCTCGACGGCGTCGGCGTAACCGGCGGGGGAGCCGCCGTCGCGGATGATCACCACCTCGAAGCGCTCGGGGCTCACCGTCTGTCGCGTCAAAGCCCGCAGCGTCAGCGCCAGGCACTGCGCGTCCTGATAGGTGGGTATGACCACGCTCAGCTCGACCGCGTCGTTCGTCCGTGCCGTCATTCGACTTCCCCGTCGTGGTGGTGGTGCGTGATTTCCATTGACGCGCCTCGCGCGGGAGCGCGGCCCGGTCGGGTTACGCGTAGTGGTTCACGCTCCGGCCAGGACCGTCGTCGTCGACGGTGCCGGTGGGAGCTAAACAGCGCGCCAAATGAGGATCAATCGATTCGTCGATGTCTGGGGTGGGATCAGTGGATCGACAGGGGTCCCGACGACACCGGGTGACGAACGCGAGGCGCGGCGTCGAGGAAACCGCGCGACCCGGCCGGTAGCCGGATCCGCAGCCGCCACCGTCCGGGACCGGCGCGCGTGCGGCCGGTCACCACGCTGCGGCCCGTGGAGCGGATGGCGGGTGTGTTCTGGACGGGTGGCTGCGCGGCAGTCGTCGTCCTGCTCGTGGCGGGCGTCGTCGCGCTGGTCGTGGCGTCCCACCGGCGGGAGCGGGAGCGGCGGGAGCACTGGCGACAGTGGGCCGCCCGGTACGGCTGGACCTTCGACGAGCGGCCCCAGATCACCTGGACCGACCGGGTGCCGGGCCGCAACCGCCGGGGCGTGCGGTTCGCGCTGACCGGGACGCTGCACGGCCGACCCGCCTGCGTGGCCGAGTACGCGTACACCGAGACGCACAGCTCGACCGGCGCGGACGGCAACCAGACGACCACCACGCACACCCACACGTACGTCGTCTGCTCGGTGTGGCTGCGGCGGTCGTTCCCGGCGCTCGCGGTCGGACCGCGCCACGCGTTCTCGAAGCTGGGCCGCGCGCTGTTCGGCAGCGACACCTACGCCACCGGGCACGAGGAGTTCGACCGGCAGTGGCGGGTGGCCGCGGCGGCCCCGGGGCAGCAGGCGCTGGTCGGGCCGACCCTGATCGCCGCGCACCTGGCGGGAGCGGTGCCGGGCTGGAGCGTGCGGGGGGCGGAGCTGGTCACCTACCGGCGCGGCCGGCTGGAGGACGCCGCCCTGGTGCCGTCGCTGGTGACCCCGCTGATCACGGTCGCCGACCTGCTGGAGCAGGGCCGCTGACGAGCGCCGGCCTACCCGACGGGACGGCCGGCGGTAAGAGCGCGGGAGGCCGGCCCCCAGGGGTCCGGCCTCCCGTCACGAGCTGTGGATCACGGCCGCCAGGAGCCGGTGGTCTGGAACCTGTGCTGGTACTCCAGCGCGCCGTTCTTGTCGGCCACGTTGAACACCACCGTGCCCGCGCGTTTGCTGCCCTCGGGCAGGTTGTTGCCGGAGCCCAGGGTGTCGCCGCAGCCGGAGAGCGCGCTCGCCAGGCCGTTGGCGGTGGTGCCGTTGGCGGCCACCCAGTTGAAGTAGAACGGGTTGATGGAGCTCTTGCCCTTGGTCACCGTCGCGGTGACGTGGGCGATCAGGTACATGCCCTTGTCGGGGGGCGGGGCGTACGACCGGCAGCCCTTGGTCTCCGTGGTGAACCGGGTGACCGTGATCTCCATGGTCCCGTCGTCGTCGGAGACCACAAGGGTGGCGCCGGGCTTCATGTTGAAGGTCTCGCCCTCCCTGGCCGACGGGGACGGGCCGTCCGGCTGCAGCGTGATTCGCGGGGCGGCCCTATCCAGATCGTTCGCCGCCTTGTTGGCGCCGGCGACGAGCGCGACGACACCGCCGACGCAGCAGAGCAGGGCCAGCACGACCACCACGGCCACGACGATCAGGACGGTCTTGTTCTTCTTCGGCGGCGCGACCGGATGCGGCGGGCCGAGGGGGTAACCGGGCGCGCCGCCCGGGTAGCCGGGCCCACCGGGCGCGTAGCCGGGCCCACCGGGCGGCGGGTAGCCGGGCCCGGCGGGCGGATACCCGGGCGTGCCGGACACCGGCGGGTACGGCGTGCCCGAGGTCGGCTGGTGCGGGGCGGCCCACGGCTCGCCCGGCATCCCGGACACCGGCGGCTGCGGCACCCCGGACACCGGCGGCTGCGGCACCCCCGAGACCGGGGGCTGCGCCCACGGCTCGCCGGGCGCGCCCGAGACCGGGGGCTGCGGTGCGCCGGAGACCGGCGGCTGCGGCGCGGCCCACGGGTCGCCGGCCGGCTGCTGCGGCGGCACGGGCGGGAGCGGGGCCCACGGGTCGCCCGTGGCCTGCGGGGCGCCGGAGGTCGGCTGCTGCGGCGGGTGGCCGCCCTGGTCGGCGGGGAACTGCGGCATCGGTGCCGGCGGGTACGGCTGCGGCTGCTGCTCCGGGCTCGGTTGGTTCGGATCCTGCGGCCCGTAAGGGGGCGGGGGGTGACTCACCGTACTCCTAGGCACCTGACGACGACGGCAAACGCGGCTGACGCTACCGTGCGCGGACAACGGACCATCTTCGCGTCTCCGGCAGCGCCGCGCCGTCCCCTGTTCGGATTCCGTGCCCGGGTCAACCGGGCAGCAGCACGGCGGCGGTGCGGACCAGCGCGTCGTCGACCGCGAACCGGCCGGTGACCAGCGCGGGCGGACGGGCGAGCGGAGTCGCGTCGAGTCGCGCCGGGGCGATCCGGGCGGTGAAGGTGCCGGCGTCCGGATCCAACTCCACCAGCGCGTCGTGGAAGTCCAGCCACGTGCCGACGACCGGGTGCCACACCTTGTAGATCGTCTCCTTGGCGCTGAACAGCACCGCCGGCCAGGAGGTGCCCACCGGCAGGCGGGCGCACCGCTCCTGCTCCTCGGGCAGGCAGATCAGCCGGCGTACGCCCGCGTTGAGCTCCCTGTGTCCCTCGGCGTCGATGCCGACCGACCGGATCTCGCCGGAGCGGGCCGCGACGGCCGCGCAGTAGCCAGCAGTGTGGGTGATGGCGCCGACCACACCGGCCGGCCAGACCGGCGCCCGGTCCGCGGCCGTCGGCACCGCCACCGGGGGCACGCCCAGCGCGGTCATCGCCCGCCGGGCGCAGACCCGCCCGGCCGTGAAGTCGCGGCGGCGGCTGTCCACCGCGCGTTCGCTCAGGCAGGCCCGCTCGGCCGGCAGCAGCTCGCCGACCCAGTCCGCCGGCCCGGCCACGGCCACCGCCACGGACGGCGGCAGCAGGTCACGCATCGCCGCCTGCCGACAGGTACGACCGCACGCGCGCCCGTTCGGCGTCGAGCCCGTCGGCCGGCACCTGATCCACGGTCAGCGTCGTGGGGGCCATGGTTGGTCAAGGTACCGCAATGGCGTAACACCGGAGCGTCCCGTGGCGCTGACAGGGCGTCATCTCGGAAACGACAGTGATCCGGTGCCGTCCGATGCCGGCCGCGTTCGCCGCATCGCAGCGAGCCGAAGAAGGAGTGCGATGACCGCTGGTTCGGAGCCCTCGCCGTCCCCTGTGGACGCCCACGTCCCATCGACGCCCGGCTGGACCTGCGGCACCTGCGGCGCCGACTGGCCGTGCGAGACCAAACGCTCCCGGCTGCTGGAGGAGTACCAGTTCGACCGGCCGATGCTCAGCGTGTACCTGGGTTCCTGCCTGGCCGCCGCCACGCAGGACCTGCCGCCCGTGCCCGGGACGTCCCTGCAGGACCGGTTCATCGGCTGGCTGTCCCGGGAGCCGAGGCGTAGGTGACGGGACGCGCCGGCGGGTCACCGGGCGGGCCGGCCCGCCCCGTCCACCGTGCTCGCGATCAGGTCGTGGCCCAGGTCGAAGCGGATGCCGTCCGGGTTGGTCAGCTCCGCCTCGGCGTACCACGACCGGTCGGCTTCCGGGTGCGGTCCCACGAGCCCCACCCGCCCGGCACCGAAGGCGGTGACGACGGCGGCGGGGGCGCCGCTGTCGTAGGTGGCGAGAACGACGCCCGGCGCCCCCGGGCGCAGCTCGATCGTCGGCCCGTCCTGGAAGAACATGTGCCGGGGACTGCCGCGCCACCGGACGGGGACCACCGTGTCGTCGACGCTGTCGACGCTCGCCCCGGCGGTGCTGATGTACCGGTCGACCTTCCCGTCGATCAGTCCGAAGCCGGGTCGGGCGGCGGCGAGGTACGCCCCCAGGCAGACGCCGAGGTAGTGACCGCCGCCGTGGACGAAGTCGCGGATCTCCTCGGCGTGGTCGCGCAGCCGTCGCCAGGCCGGGCCGACGTCCCCGCCGCCGGGCTGGGCGTAGACGGCCGTCTCCGCCAGGGTGCCCCGCGAGATCTGCCGCCGCTCGTCCGGACCGCAGTACTCGGTGCGGAACCCGCCCGGTGCGGCGCGGAGCAGAGCGGCCACCGCCTCGGCGCAGCCCGAACAGGCCGCCGGCCCCCGGTAGACGAGCGCCAGCGGCCGGTCGCTGTCGGAGACGACCGCCGAGACACCCCACCCCAGCGCGGCCAGGGCGCCGGCGGCACCGGCGCCGACCAGGAGGCGCCGCCGGCTGATCCGCCGCGGCTGACCGGGCGGCAGGCCCCACGTGGTCCGTCCCATGTCGTACGCCTGCGGGTCAGTGGGGTCGCGGAGCGGTCGTCTGCCGAGGTGATCGTCGTCGCGTCGCCTCTGGTGGGTACATCGACATGCCGGCTCGGCGCAGCACGCCGTCGCGTCGGGTGACCAGCCGGCGGGCGCCGGTGGAGAGCAGCGCCAGCGGCCCTTCCAGCGGCCCACGGCCGGCGGTGGCCCACCACGCGGTGCCGAACAGCACCATGGCCAGGACCTGCACGACGTACCCGGTCATGGGCGTGAAGGAGTCGAGTTCGGAGTTCATGAACACGATGTGCGCGGTGTAGAGCGTCAGGGTCATGCTGCCGGCCGCGGCCAGGGGCACCAGCGGCACGGAGATCACCCGCCGCGCGACGGGCCCTGCGACGTGGAAGGCGAGCAGCATGCCGGCGAGTAGGGCGATCGCGCTCCCGATCGTGCCGAGCAGGTCGAGCGGGGTGCCGGTGTGCGGCGCGTCGACCGCGAGCCACCACCACGTCGAGGTGGGCGTGCTGCCGTCCCCGCCGTACACGAGGAGTTCCGTCGTCTCGGCCGCGGTCAGCCCGCTCCGGGGCTGCGTGGCCCAGATCCGCATGGAGCCCTCGTACCGGTACAGCAGGATCCACGACGCCACCGGCGCCGCGGCGGCGAACAGGACCCCGGTGTAGAGCAGCCCGACGACCACCGCCAACCGGTTCAGGGCCAACCGCCCGACCACCAGCCCGACGCAGAGGTACGCCAGCCACGTCACCGCCGGGAACTCGCCCGTCATCGTCAGCTCGCTGAGCAGCGCGCCGGGATCGTCGACGAGCTGCGCGAACGCCGGGTTGTCGAAGGTCGGCTCCGGCAACCCCGGCAGCAGGAACTGGCGGAGCACGGGCGCGCCGGCGGCCACGACGACGGCGGTGGACGCCACCAGCCAGGTCGGCAGGAACACCAGCGGGATCGCCAGCACGAACATCACCGCGTAGTAGGGCAGGATCACCGACGCCAGGGACGCGTCGGTGTAGCCCAGTGCCAACCCGATCGCGCCGATGACCAGGGCCCGGACGCCGAGCGCCGCCACGGGCCCCCCGCCAGCGGTCAGGGGAACCCGGCGCCGACCGGTCATGAACGCGATACCGACGCCGGCCAGCACCGCGAACAGGGCAGCCGCCCGGCCGCCGAAGATCGTGAACGACCAGGTCGGTCGGCCCGCGGAGTCGGACTGGTACAACGAGTGGACGGCGACCATTCCGAGCAGCGCGACCCCACGCGCGGCGTCCACACCGAGCAGGCGGAGGCGCCGGGCCGGCGGCCCGGTCGTCGCGGGCGGGGCGTCGGCGGCCCGGGCCGACACGGCGCGGCTGAGGTGAGCGGTCTGTGTCATGGCCTCATCACGCTGTCCACCAGGTCGCAGCCGAGATCCGTGCCGAGCCGGTCGGCGATCGGCAACCCGGCGTCGACGTACCAGTCGTCGGTGGCTTCGGGGTGGGGGCCGACGACTCCGACCCGGCCCGCGCCGAAGGCGGTCGTCATCGCGGCGATGGTGCCGTTCGGGTAGGTCGCGAGGATCTCGGCCCGGGCCTGCGGGCGCAGCCAGAAGTACGGGCCGTCCTGGAAGAAGAGCGTCCGTCGGCGGCCCCGCCAGGAGACCCGGACGGCGGTGTTCCTCTCCGAGTCGACCGTGGCCGCGGGCGAGGCGATGTACTGGTCGGTGTCCCCGGGCAGCAGGCCGAAGCCGGGGGTCGCCCCCGCGAGGTAGCCGCCGAGGCAGATCCCGAGGTAGTTCCCGCCGGAGTGGACGAACTGCCTGATGTCGTCGCGGTGGCGCTTCAGGTGGCGGTAGCCGCGTTTGAGGGTGCCGCCGCCGGGCTGGGCGTAGAGCGTCGCCCCGGCCAGGGCCCGACGGGTCAGCGGCAGGTTCTCGTCCGGGCCGACGTACCGGACGTCGAAGCCCCAACGGCTGGACTTGAGCAGCGCCGCCACCGCCTCGGGGCACCCGGGCAGCGTCGCCGGCCCCCGGTAGACCAGCGCCACCGGTGGCTCCGGCAGCCCGGCGTTCCACCTCGCCATCACGACCTCGCCGGCAGGGGGTTGTCGAGGGTCAGCGCGGTGCAGCGGACCCCGCCCCCGCCCTTGGCGAGTTCGGTCGTGTCGAGTTCGACGACCCGCAGGCCACGTTCCCGCAGCGCGGCCGCCAGCCGGGGCGCCCCCCTGGTCATGGTCACGGTGGTGCCGTCACTGATCAGGTTCAGGGCGAAGCGCGCCGCCTCCTCGACACCGACCTCGATCAGGTCCATGCCCAGGCCACGCAGCCGCCGGCGGCTCGGCCCGTCGAGGGCCTCCGGGCAGTAGGCGAGCGTCCGCCCCGGCTCGACGACCCCGACCGCCAGGTCGAGGTCGTACCACCGGTGGCTCACCGTCCGCAGCGGCACCACCTCGTAGTCGAGTTCCCGCGCGAGCACGGCGTGCATCCGCCGGTCGGTCCGCTGGCCGTGGCCGGCGAGCAGGAGGTCGCCGCAGGCCAGGGCGTCGCCCTGACCGCTGAACGGGTACGGCGCCTCCAGCACCTCGAAGTCGTGGTCGATCAGCCACTCCTGGAAGTACGGCAGCTCCGCCTTGCGCTCGGGTGGCGGTGCCCCCAGCACCGCCCGGCGGCCCCGCACGAGTGCGGCGTTCGCGGTGAAGACCATGTCCGGGCACTCCGGCGCCGACGCCACGTACTCGATGTGGCGCCCCGCCGCCCGGTGCGCGGCGACGATGCGCTCGTGCTCGAGGATCGCGACCGCGTGATCGGGCTGCACCTCGGTGTGCATGTACGGGTTGATCTCGTAGTCGACGCGGAAGTGGACCGCGTCGGAGACCAGCAGTGTCTTGTTCATCGAGCGTCTTCCCTCTCGGTGGGTGGATGTCGGACGGATCGGGCCGCGGTGCCGGGCGGGCCACGGCCGGACGGCGCGGCATCAGGCCGCCCGTCGTCTGGTGGTGGCCCGGGCGAGCACTCCCTGGGCGGGGAGCCCGCGCCACCGGGTGCCGGGGACCAGGTGCTCGCCCTTCATCAGCAGCGAGAGCGGGCCCAGGCTGACGTCGTCGCCGACGACGGCGTCGTAGAGCACGATGGCGCGGGTGCCGATCGTGGCGCCGGCGCCCACCGTGACGACGGACATCTTCATCACCCGGTCCTCGAACAGGTGGGTCTGCAACGACACCTCCGTGCCGACGGTCGCGTCGTCGCCGATGTCGACCAGGTCGAACTCGGTGAGGTAGGTCGTGCCGATCCAGGTGCGCCTGCCGACGCGGACCCCGAACCAGCGCAGCACGGGCGGCAGGAACGGCGTGCCGATCAGGAGCCCGACGCCGGCGGGGACCGCCGCGGCCTCGTACAGGCCGGTGACGAACTCGGTGCGCCGGACGAAGCCGCTCCACAGCGGTTCCACCCGGGGCCGGTAGGCGCCGACGACGTTGCGTTTCGTCGCCGCGCAGAACGCGATCACCGCGACGCTCGACGCCATCGCGACGAAGGGCGACACCAGCGCCGGCACGAGCAGGTCCCGGCCGTTGGCGAGTTGGGACAGCGCCAGCAGGTAGAGGTAGAAGCTGGCGCCGAGCACCGACGCGGGCAGGGTGACGCGGAAGAACTCGACGAACAGCCGGCGGGCCACCACGACGCGTGGCGGGCGGTACGTCACCTCCTCGGAGAAGGAGCCGCTGCTCTGCCGGACCGGCAGGTGCATCGCCGGTGAGCCCAACCAGGACGTGCCCTCCGGCACACCCGCGTCGGGTGGCAGCGTGCCGACGCCGATCAGTGATCCGTCGCCCAGCACCGAGCCGGCCGGTACGAACGCGGCGTTCCCGACGAAGGCCCGGCTGCCGACCGTGGTGGGCAGCAGCGCCATCCGGCCGTTGGCGTACGTCGCGGCGCCGAGGCTGGCCATGTCGGCGACGAAGCTCTCCGAGCCCAGGGTGAGCAGGTCCGGGTCCAGGTGCGCGGCGGTGGAGACCTCGGCGCCGGGGCCGACCCGGGCACCGAGCAGGCGCAGCCAGGGCCCGGTGTAGAGGGTCGCGTAGAGCGAGTTGGTGAACATGAGGCTGGACTCGAGCAGCTTGTCGGCGATCCACTTGCGTACGCCGAGCATCGAGCGGACGTGGTGGTGGGCACCGACCGGCACCCGCGGCAGCACGAGACGCTTGCCGGCGGCGACCAGCGCGCAGACGGTGAGCACGTAGACGACACCGGCCGGGATGGTCGCGACCAGGCCGGCGAGCAGGCCCCGGGTCAGCAGCACCCACCACACCAGCGCCACGCTGGGCAGGACCATCGCGATCGCCCCGATCTCCAGCCCGATCAGGCCGGCCAGCGCGGCGGCGATGTGGTGCGGACGCCAGCCACGTCGCAGCGGCTGGTGGCTGAGCAGGGATTCCACGGTGGGGGCGAGCCGGGGGGTCGGAGCCGGCGGTGAGCCCGCCCACCGTGCCCCGGGTGGCACCGCCTCGCCGTTGACGAGGACGGACTGCTCGCCGAGGCCGGCGTGGGCCCCGATCGAGGCGCCGGGTTCGAGGACCGCGTTCGCGCCGACGAAGGCTCCCGCCCCGATCGTGACCGACCCGACGACGACCCAGCCGTCCTCCGCCCGCCACGGCCGCAGCGACACGCCGTACCCGATCGCGGCGTCCCGCCCGACGGAGAGCAGGCTCGGCAGGCTGATCGCGCTCGTCGAGATCGTGGTCCGGCGGCCGATCCGGGCACCGAGCAGCCGCAGGTAGGTCGCCATCAGCGGGGAACCGCTGAGCACGGGCAGCGGCCCGACCGCCAACAGCGTGTTCAACGCCCAGAGCCGGACGTAGGTGAGCCCCCACAGGCGGTACCGGCCGGGCCGGATGCCCGCCGCCAAGGGCCGGGCCAGCAGCACCGGCAGCACCCAGCGCACGCCGAGGTAACTGAGCAGGATCGCGACCATCAGCTCCGCCAGGACGCGGGCCGACACGAAACCGTCGTTGCGGGTGTAGACGTAGGAGACGGGGAGCGTGACCGCCAGCAGCAGCAGGTACATCACCGCCACCTGGCCGGACCCGGCCAGCGCGATCCGCCGGCTGCCGTGCCGCAGCGGCGCGGGGCGGGGCGGTGCGGTGTGCGCGCCGGTCCGGGGCGCGACGCGGAGGCGGGCGGCCATGCCCCGCACGGTCGGGTGGGCGTACAGGTCCCGGACCGCCGGGCTCACGCCGACCTGGCGGGCGCGCAGCAGCGACACCACCCGTGCCGCGAGCAGCGAGTGCCCCCCGAGGTCGGCGAAGAAGTCCGCCTCGACCGAGAGCGTCTCGGCCTCGATGCCGAACGCCTCCGCCCACGCCGCGCGTACCTGCTCCTCCAACGGGCCCTCGGCGGCCACCAGCGGGCCGGTGGGGAGGGCGAGCCGGCGACTCGGCGTGGGCAGCCGTCTCCGGTCGACCTTTCCGCTGGGCATGGTCGGCAGCGCGGTCACGACATCCAGGAAGGCGGGCACCATGTATCCGGGCAGCCGGGTCTGGAGGGTCTGGCACAGCCGGCCGGCCAGTTCCCCGTACCCGCCCTCGTCGCCGTCGTGCGTGACGAGGTAGGCGGCCAGCTCGTGGGGGGCGTCCGGGCCGTCGGCGACCGGGACCAGCGCGGCCACGGCCTCGGCCACGTCCGGATCCTCCAGCAGTACGCTCTCGATCTCACCGAGGTCCACCCGATGTCCACGGATCTTGACCTCGGAGTCCGCCCGGCCCAGGTACTCGATCTCGCCCTGCGCGGTGATCCGGCCGAGGTCCCCGGTGCGGTACAGCCGACTCCCGGACGGCGCCAGCGCGTGTTCGATGAACCGGTCGGCGGTCAGCTCCGGGCGCCCCACGTACCCGCGCGCCACCCCTGGGCCACCGATGCAGATCTCACCCACCTCGCCGTCGGCGACCGGCTGCTGCCGCTCGTCCAGCAGCACCACGGAGTAGGTCGGCAGGGGGCGCCCGATGGTGACCGGGTTTTCCGGGAGCAGCTCCCCCCAGGTCGCGGTGACCGTGGCCTCGGTCGGCCCGTAGGTGTTCAGGATCCGTCGGCCGGGCCGGCTCCACCGCTCGACCAGTTGCCCCGGGCAGGCCTCGCCGCCGACGAGCAGGTTGCGGATGCGGGGCAGGTCGCGCGGAATGGTGGCCAGCAGGGTGGGCACGCAGTAGAGGACGGTGACGCGTGCCTCGTCCAGGAAGTCCGCCAGCTCGGCGCCGAGGCGGCGGGAGTCGTTCGGGCCGGCCACCAGCGTGGCGCCGACCGACCACGTCGGCCAGATCTCCTCGATCGCGAAGTCGAAGGCGATCGTCATGCCCTGGTAGACCCGGTCCGTCGCGCGCACGTCGTACACGCCGGGCACCACGTCGAGGAAGTTGCAGATGCTCGACTGCGCGACCTCGACGCCCTTGGGCCGACCGCTCGACCCGGAGGTGTAGATCACGTAGGCGCTCGGGTCCCGAGTGCCGTCGTCGTCGAGTTCCGGCCGGTCGTCCGGTGCGGCGGCGAGTTCGGCGGCGCACCCGTCGAGGACGAGTGCGGGCCGGCCGCCCACCCGGTCGGCGAGCGCGGAGGACGTCAACGTCAGGTCGACGGCGGAATCCTCGGCGATGTAGGCGACCCGGTCGGGCGGGGACTCGGGGTCGATCGGCACGAAGGCGGCGCCGGCCTTCCCCACGCCCAGCAACGCCACGTACGTCTCGACGGAACGTCGCAGCAGGATGGCCACCCGCGAGCCGTCACCGACACCGAGCGCGCGCAGGCGGTGGGCCAGCCGGTTGGCCCGCTCGTCCAACTCTCGGTAGGTCAACCGGGTGCTGCCGCACTCGACGGCGACGGCCGACGGGTTCCGGTCGCAGGCGGACTCGAACACGTGGTGCAGACGCCGCCCGCGCGCGACCTCGCCGCGGCCCCCTGACCCCGGCGCGGGATCGACGACGAGCGAGCCGACCACGACGTGCGTCGCCACGTCCGGAAGATGCTCCGGTCGCGGGGGCGACGTGGGCGTACCGGTGAGACCTACCTGCTTCACGGAACCGCGAACCTCCTGCTCGAACACGAATCAGCAACCGGCGCCGGCTGGGGAGCCCCGCCGCGGGCCGCTGCGATCACCCGCCTCCGTGACAGGTGAGTTCCGCAGAGGACGGACGCGGGACCCGAACGATGGGCAGCGGGATGTGCCGCGATGCCCGCAAGGCAGCACGGAGTGGCACAGGGGTGTGGTCGGTGTCGCCCGAACGGCTGGCCGTCGCTGTGGTCAGCCAGCCCTACCGCTCAGGAAATGGCGGGGCTGATCGGTCGAGGATGGGGCGGGAGCCCCTCCGACGGGTTCGCGTCGGCAGCGCTGGTCCTGACAGGACAGCGGCCCTGGCGATCGGGAGGCGCGTCAGAAGGCCTGTTGCGGTGGGGGATCCGCTGCGGCGGGCCGGGCGATGCCGGCGTCCGGTGCTCTCGCCGGCGTTCGGGGCGGGAGGGGCGACGGTGGTTCCCTTGGGGACGGACTGCGTCCCACCGTCGTGAATGTAGGCGATCACTCGCACGAGAGTAGGGAGGCGATAAGAGTTTTATGTCTGGTTATGCCATGTTGCGCGACGCGGAGATTCCAGAAGGTGAACGTCTGGATGAACGTGCCGCGCGGCGACGGAGATGACGAACGGCGCAGCCGGTCGAATATGGGCGGTTCAGTACACAAAGCACCTAGGTAGCCGGCGCGCGTCCGCGATCTCGCACTCCCTCTCCTGGCGAAGCCGACACAGGTCGCAAGCCATGGGCGGAGAGTGCAAGATCGCGGGGGCGCGGGAGGGTCAGTACGCGTGCGTCACCGTGATCGTGATGTTCGTGCAGGAGTTCGCCCGGCTGGTCAGCGCGCTCTTCTCGGCGCTGTCGACGCTCAACCGCCACCGGGTCTTCACCGCCACCCACTCGCCGACGTACCGGCACTTCTCGTTGGTGGGCTGCCAGGTGGCCGGGTCCTGGTCGCCCTTGGCCTGGTTGACGTTGTCGGTCACCGCGACCAGCGACCTGACGTCGCCGAGGTCGTTGGCGAACGCCTGCCGCCGCGACGTGGTCCAGTTCCGGGCCCCCGAGTCCCACGCCTCGGCGAGCGGAACCATGTGGTCGATGTCCAGGTCGGACGGGTTGGTCCAGTAGGCGGCGTCGTAGTAGGAGCGCCAGCGCCCGCCGGTCAGTTGGCAGCCGGAGCCCACCGTGGGGCGGGTGGTGGCCTCGGCGATCAGCACCTCGTAGCGGGTGTTGCAGCCGTCGGAGTCCGCGTCGGTCCAGTGCGGGAACAGGTCCCGGTTGTAGCCGGTGCGTACCTCGGTGGCCACCGGCAGGTCGGCGACGAGGGTGCGCAGCGGCACCGAGACGGTGGCCGCGTGGGCGGGGGCGGACAGGCCGAGGGTGGCGGCGGTGACGGTGGCCAGCAGGCCGCCGGTCCAGCGGAGGGTACGGGTCATCGTGAACTCCGTCCGATCGATCGGGATGGCTGACAGTGCAACCGGCCCGGGTGCCGACGGGCCGGACCCAGGGTTACTGGAGAACCAAATCGATCGATACGTTACGGGAAGTCTCCCATCGATGGGAATCCCGATCGCTGCGAAATCTGGCAGACCCCGCTCCCGCTGGCGGTGCGATCCGTACCGTTTGCGCAAGATGACGGACCGTTAGGTGCCGGATGTAAACCATCCGTGCGGTGTCGCGTTGGTCGGAAATCTGACCGAAGTCGACCCGTTGTGCCAGTGGTAGGTGGTGGTTAAGCTCTTGATGCGCGCCCCAATCGCCCGCTTCCCCCGTGGCAGGCGATCGGGGCGCGCATCTACGTCGAACGGGCCCGCACGCCACCGCGTGCGGGCCCGTTCCTTGTGCACCCGCCGCGCCGCCCGGGGCGCGCGGCGGGTGCCCTGCCGTCCCGTCAGATCCAGCGGCCGTCCAGCCACATCCGCGCCGACCACTCGGCGTACGGCAGCACCTTCCCGACGAAGATCGGATGGAAGTACGCGAAGCAGAGCGCGACCAGCAGGACGTACGCCCCGGCGATCACCCCGCCGACCAGCCTGCGGTCCCGAAGCTCGTCCGACTCGACGCGCGCGGCGGCGGGGCCGCCGTCTCCCGGCTGCGCGGCGACGGCGCCCGGTGGACCGGCCGGCGTGACGATCGCGCCGAGCACGTAGACCACCGCCAGCACCAGGAACGGCAGGACCGGCGCGGTGTAGAAGGAGAACATCGTCCGGCCGTCGAGGGCGAACCAGAACCAGGGCAGCAGGCCGGCCGCCACGACGAGCAGGATCGCCCCCGCCCGCCAGTCCCGCCGGGCCAGGCCCAGCCAGGCCAGCGCCGCCAGCGCGGGCAGGAACGACCACCAGAGCAGGGGCGTGCCGAGCAGCAGGACCTCGGAGGCGCAGCTCGGCGCCCCGCAGGGCCCGTTGCCGACCCAGTAGAAGGCGACCGGCCGGCCGAGCAGCAGCCACTGCCACGGCCACGACTGGTACTTGTGTGGGTCGTCGAGGCCGGCGTGGAAGCCGTACGCGGCCTTGTGGTACTCGATCAGGTTGTTCAACGCGCCGAACACCGGTGTGTCGCTCAGCGGGGCGTTCGGGTAGCGCTCGGCCAGCCGGTAGTAGCCCTCGTCGCCGAGCAGCCAGCCGGACCAGGTGCCGACGTAGGTGAGCACCATCAGCACCCCGGCCAGCACCAGCCACGGCACCTCGTCGAGGAGGGTGTCCCGCCACGGCCGGCGTACGCCGGCGGAGCGGCGGACCCCGACCTCCCAGAGGATCACCAGCAGCGCGAAGACGGGCAGGAAGTAGAGCGCGCTCCACTTGACCGCGCAGGCGCAGCCGAACAGGACCCCGGCGGCGAGCCGCCACCACGGCCAGTTCCGCCAGCCGCCCGCCGGCCGCCCGGCCCGCCCCGGCTGGCCCGGGTCCAGGCCGGCCTCCAGCGCCCGGGCCCACCGGCGCCGCCGGGCGTCCCGGTCGAGCACCAGGGCGCCGAACGTGGCCAGCACGAAGAACAGCAGGAAGATGTCGAGCAGCGCGGTGCGGGAGAGCACCAGGTGGAAGCCGTCCAGCGCGAGCAGCAGGCCGGCGGCGCAGCCCAGCGCGGTCGAGCGGAACATCCGCCGGCCGATGCGGACCAGCAGCAGCACCGACAGGGTGCCGATGACCGCCGCCGAGACCCGCCAGCCGAACTCCGGGGCGGTCGTCATCAGGTGCCCCGGCACGGAGATGCCGTGCTCGGCGTCGGCGTAGCCGAAGGCCCACTCGCCGAACCCGATCAGCCACTTGCCCAGCGGCGGGTGGACCACGTACGACGCGCCGCCGTCCTTGTAGTTCCACTCGACGCCCTTGTCGATGAGCCCCCAGCCCTCTCGGGCGTAGTAGGTCTCGTCGAAGATCTTGCCCGGCGGGTGGCTCAGGCCGACGAAGCGCAGGATCGCCGCGATGGCGACGATCACGCCGGTGGCGAGCCAGGAACGCCCGTCCAGCCGGGCCTCGACGGTGGCCAACCGCCGCCGGACCACGCCGGGGATCCCGCCGGAAGCCGGGGACCTGCCCTCCGGCGGACCGCCGTCCGTGAGGTCCTGCCCCGCCTGGTCCGCGCTCTGTGCTGTCGACGCACTCGTCACCCGGCGATCGTAGGCTGCGAAGGTGCCCGGTGGCGCCCGTCGTCCCCGATACCGGTAAAGCCGTCGATGAAGGAGTTGCATCTCGTGGGTGAAAAGTCCGAAACCGGGCGCCTGGTCCTGCTCGGCGCGCCGCTCGGCAACCCCGCCGACGCCTCCGCCCGGTTCCGCGAGGTGCTCGCCGCCGCGGACGTGGTGGCCGCCGAGGACACCCGCCGGCTGACCCGGCTGGCCCGGGACCTCGACGTCACCGTCGGCGGCCGCATCGTCTCCTACTTCGAGGGCAACGAGGAGCGGCGCACCCCCGAGCTGGTCGACGTGCTGACCGCCGGCTACCTGGTCGCCCTGGTCACCGACGGCGGCATGCCGAGCGTCTCCGACCCGGGCTACCGGCTGGTCAGGGCCGCCCTCGACGCCGGCGTGCCGGTCACCGCCGCGCCGGGCCCGAGCGCGGTCACCACCGCCCTGGCACTGTCCGGCCTGCCCTGCGACCGGTTCTGCTTCGAGGGCTTCCTGCCGCGCACCGGCGGCGCCCGCCGGTCCCGCCTGCGGGCGCTGGCCGCCGAGGAGCGGACGCTTGTCTTCTTCGAGGCGCCGCACCGGATCGCCGCCGCGCTCGCCGACCTGGCCGCCGCGTTCGGCGCCGACCGGCCCGCCGCGCTCTGCCGCGAGCTGACCAAGACGTACGAGGAGATCGTCCGCCGCCCGCTCGGCGAGCTGGCCGACTGGGCGGCCGAGGGGGAGCCGCGCGGCGAGATCACCCTCGTCGTGGCCGGCGCGCCCGAGTCGGCCCCGGAGCGGCCCGACGACGACACGCTGCGCGCCGCCGTCGCCGCCCGCGAGGCCGCCGGGCTGTCCCGCCGGGACGCGATCACCGAGGTCGCCACGGAGTACGCCCTGCGCCGCCGCGACGTCTATGCCGTCGTGCACGCCTGACCCGGGTCGTGCCCGCCTGACACCCGAATGGAATCTCCACCCGGCCCGACTGGGATCCGACGCGGCCCGACCGAATCCCGACCGGCCCGACCGAATCCCGACCCGGCCCGACTGGGACCCGACGCGGCCCGACCGAATCCCGACCGGGCCGACCGGGATTCCGACCCGGCGCGACCGGGATCCCGGCCAGGCCTGGCCGGGCACCTCGGCGGCGGCCCGGCCGTCGGGTGCCCGGCAGCACCCGACGGGTTCACCAGGCGGCGACGAGGAAGCCGAGGGTGATCGCCAGTGGGCCGGCCGCGGCGCCCGTCACCGCCCAGCGGCGCAGCCGGGGGTCGGCGATCCGGGCGGACCCGGTCCACCGGACGATCCCCGCGCCGCAGCCCAGCACCACCAGCAGGCCGAGCAGCCAGCGCAGGTGCCCGGCCGCGCCGGTGTCCGCGTACGCGGTGCCGCCGTCCGGGCCGGTCATCCGGGCCGGCAGGATCGTGCCGGTCGCGGTGCGCTCCGCGGCCACCCCGCTCACCCGCACGCCGTACGCGGTCCACGTCTCGTCGGCGGGGGCGAAGTTGCCCCGGCAGCGTTGCGCGAGGCCGCCCCCGGTGCAGTCGGCGATCACCACCGTGCCCCGGGTGGCGTGCCCCACCGCCAGCCAGAACGGGCCCGCGCTGACCCAGGCGAAGAACGCCGCCACCAGGCTCAGCGCCAGCAGGGCGGCCAGCCCCGGCAGCGGATCGGGCGGACGCGGGGTGCGCCGGGCCCGCCGCCGCGCGGCATCCTCCCGGGCCGACCGCTCCCGCTCGTGCGGCGGTTCGTCCCGGATCGGGGTGCCGTCCCAGTGCACCAGCTCGATCGGCGGCCAGTACGCCCCGTCGGCACCGTCCCTGCCGTCCGGCGTACGCCCGCCGTCGTCCGACGCAGGCCCACCGCCCTCGCCGTCCGGCGTACGCCCGCCGTCGTCCCGGTCCGGCGGGTCGCCGGCGGACGGACGCCCCCGGCGGGGCCAGCGGTTCGGCTGCCGGACGGGGACCCGGCGCGGCACGGCGTCGACCGGCGCCCCGGTCGTGGGCTCCACCTCGACGGCGGGCGCGGCGGACGGCGGGGCCGCCACGGGTCCGGCGGCCTCGACGGGCGACTCCGGCGGCGACTCCGGCGGCGCGGCGGCCTGGACCGCCCGGGGGTGCGGCGCGCGGGTGCCGCGCGGCGCCCTCCCCGCGTCGCCGTCCGTCGGGCCCGAGGGACGGTCGTCACGATCCCGGGCCGCTCGTCTGCCAGTCACGGCGTTCATTGCACCCCGCGACCAGGGCGTCCGCCGGCAGCTCAGGCCGCGTGTCGGCGACAAATCGGGCGAACATCGGACCCGGTCCCGCCGGGCCACCGGGCCGGGGGCCCTATTGGTTCGCGGTCACCGCGAGCGGGTCACTAGGCTTGCTGGTCATGAGTCACGTTCTCGCGGCGGTCGCCTGGCCGTACGCCAACGGCCCGCGCCACATCGGCCACGTCTCCGGCTTCGGCGTTCCCTCCGACGTCTTCAGCCGGTACATGCGGATGGCCGGGCACGACGTGCTCATGGTGTCGGGCACCGACGAGCACGGCACCCCCATCCAGGTGCAGGCGGACGCCGACGGGGTCACCCCGCGCGAGCTGGCCGACCGCTACAACCGGGTGATCGTGGAGGACCTGCACGGCCTCGGTCTCTCCTACGACCTGTTCACCCGCACCACCACCCGCAACCACTACGCGGTGGTGCAGGAGCTGTTCGAGGGGATGTACCGCAACGGCTACATCGTCCCGAAGACCACGATGGGGGCGATCTCCCCGTCCACCGGCCGGACGCTGCCCGACCGCTACATCGAGGGCACCTGCCCGATCTGTGGCTACGACAGCGCGCGCGGCGACCAGTGCGACAACTGCGGCAACCAGCTCGACCCGATCGACCTGGTCGACCCGAAGTCGCGGATCAACGGGGAGACCCCGAAGTTCGTCGAGACCGAGCACTTCTTCCTCGACCTGCCCGCCCTGGCCGACGTGCTGCGGCAGTGGCTCGACACCCGCGAGGGCTGGCGGCCCAACGTGCTGCGCTTCTCGAAGAACCTGCTCGACGACCTCCAGCCCCGGGCCATCACCCGCGACCTGGAGTGGGGCGTGCCGATCCCGCTCGACGGCTGGCGTGAGCGCCCCGACAAGCGCATCTACGTCTGGTTCGACGCGGTGATCGGCTACCTCTCCGCCTCGATCGAGTGGGCCCGCCGCTCCGGCGACCCCGAGGCGTGGCGCCGGTGGTGGTCCACCGACGGGGAGGGGAAGGACGCCCGCGCCTACTACTTCATGGGCAAGGACAACATCGTCTTCCACTCGGTGATCTGGCCGGCGCTGCTCTCCGGCTACTCGGGCGAGGGCAGCCGGGACGGCGCGCCGGGCGAACTGGGCCGGCTCAACCTGCCCACCGAGGTGGTCTCCAGCGAATACCTGACCATGGAGGGGAAGAAGTTCTCCTCCTCCCGCCGGGTCGTCATCTACGTCCGGGACTTCCTGGAGCGCTACGACGCCGACGCGCTGCGCTACTTCATCGCCGCCGCCGGCCCGGAGAGCAACGACACCGACTTCACCTGGGCCGAGTTCCTGCGCCGCAACAACGACGAGCTGGTCGCCGGCTGGGGCAACCTGGTCAACCGGTCCGTCTCGATGGCGGCGAAGAACTTCGGCGCGATCCCGCCCGTCGACCCCGCCGGCCTCACCGAGGCCGACGAGGCGCTGCTCGCGGTCGCCCGGGCCGGCTTCGCGACGGTCGGCGACCTGATCGCCCGGCACCGCCAGAAGCAGGCCATCGGCGAGGCGATGAGGGTGGTCGCCGAGGCCAACCGGTACCTCTCCGAGCAGGCGCCGTGGAAGCTCAAGGGCGAGGACGACAAGCCGCGGATGGGCACCATCCTGCACGTCGCCCTCCAGGTGGTCAGCGACGCCAACACGCTGCTCACCCCGTTCCTGCCGCACAGCACGCAGCAGGTGCACGAGTTGCTCGGCGGCACCGGCGTGCACGCCCCGATGCCGGTCATCGAGGAGGTCGAGGACCTCGACGGCGGGCCCGCGTACCCGGTGCTGACCGGCGACTACACGGTCGGCGCGCGTTGGGAGTCCGTACCGCTGGAGGCTGGCCGGCCGCTGGCCGCGCCGAAGCCGGTCTTCCGCAAGCTCGACCCGTCGATCGTCGACGAGGAACTCGCCCGCCTGGCCGACTCTGGCGCCCCGCGACGTAGAGCTCGCCGTCGTACATCGCGCCGAGGTCCCCGGTACGCAGGAAGGTCCCCTGCCGGCCGCCGACGGTGGCGGCGAACGTCGCGGCGGAGTCGGACCTGCCCCAGTACCCGGCGGCCACCCCGCCGGAGCTCACGCAGATCTCGCCGACCTCGCCCGCCGCGCAGGGTGCGCCGTCCGCGCGGCGCACGGCGACCGTCGTACCCGGTGGCGGGGTGCCGCAGGAGACCAGCGTGACCGGCTCCGTCCCCGCTGCTCCGGTCGCCCCGGTCAACCGGCCCGTCTCGAGGGCGTGCCGGTCGAAGGTGCCGGTGCGGTAACCGGTCGACGCCTCGGGGCCGCTGACGAAGAGCGTCGCCTCCGCCAGGCCGTAGCACGGATAGAACGCCCGGCGGTCGAACCCGAGCGGCGCGTACGCGGCGGAGAACGCGTCCATCGTCCGCCTGTCCACCGGCTCCGCGCCGTTGAACGCGACCCGCCACGAGCTGAGGTCGATCCCGTCGAGCAGCCCGGCGTCGAAGCGGTCCGCCAGGAGCTGATAGGCGAAGTTGGGTCCACCGGAGAGGGTCGCCCTGAACCGGGACACCTCCGTTGGCCACCGCAGCGGATTGCGGACGAACGCGAACGTGTCGAGCAGGACCGCCGGTACGCCCATGAACAGCGGCAGCAACGTGGTGCCGATGAGACCCATGTCGTGGTACATCGGCAGCCAACTGAGCACCACGTCGTCGGCGTCGATCCCGAAGCCGGCCGCGATGGCCCGGTGGTTGTCGGTGAGGTTGCCGTGCCCGACCATGACCCCCTTGGGATCGCCCGTCGATCCGGAGGTGTACTGGAGGAAGGCGAGGTCGTCCGGCGCCGGCCGGTGGGGGCCCACCGGAGCGGCCTGCGCCCGCACCGCCTCGATCGGGTGCACCGCCGGTCCGCCCGGCTCGGCCGCCAGCCCCGACAGCGCTCCGACCAGCTTCGCGGTGGTCAGCGCGTGGGTGGCTCCGCAGTCGCGCACGACGGTGGTGACGCGGTCGAGGCGCGCGTGGGGGCCCGGCGGGTAGAGCGGCACCGCGACCACGTTGGCGTAGAGGCAGCCGAGGAAGGCCGTGACGTAGTCGAGGCCGGGTGGGAAGAGCAGCAGCGCCCGGTCGCCCGGTTCGGCAATCGACCGCAGGTGGCCGGCCACGGTACGAGCGCCCTCGTCAACCTGCCCGTACGTGGTGGTGGTCGTCGTCCCGGCACTGTCGACGAAGGTCAGCGCGGGGTCGTCCGCCCGGGTGTCCGCCCAGGCCGACAGGGCCGCGATGAGCGAGGTGTGCGTCATGGTCGTCCCTCAGTGGGCCGGGGCCAGGGACGCTTCGTCGCTGACGGCGTCCGGGCTGTCCTCGTCGACCAGCAGCTGGACCTGGTCCACGGCGGCACGGATCCGGCGGACGACCTCCGCTCTGCTGGAGCCCGTGGCGATGACGTGCCCCAGGCGGTCGTAGCCGTTGCGCGGTGGTCGCACGGACGTGCCGGGGGACGCCGTCACGGTCACCTGTTCGACGCCGTCGAGGTGCTCGATCTCCGCCCCGGCCGCGGTACCCCGGAGCGTCCCGGGCCGGGGAGCCACCAGGAACTCGATCGCGGCGTACCCGTGGGTGGTCGAGGAGAGCCGGGTCGGTCCCCCGACGGCCGCTGCCAGCTGCGCGGCGAGCAGGTCGGAGCCGGTGGCGAGGCGGTAGAGCTCGGGGATCATCCCGCCGGCCGGGCGGGGATTGATCTCGATGATGGCCGGGCCGGACGGCGTGAGGCGTACCTCGGTGTGGGTCGCCCCGTGTGACATCCCGACCGTGGCGAGCGCCCGCAGGACGGCATCCACCACCTCGGTCGCCTGATCCGCCGGCAGGTCCGCGGGAAAGACGTGACCGAGCTCCGCGAAGTACGGCCCACCGGTCACCCGCTTCTCGGTGATCCCGAGACAGCGGTTCCCGGTGCTCTCGCCGAACACCTCGACGCTGAACTCGGCACCCCGCACGTACTCCTCGACCAGCGCGCAGCGGGCGGTCGGCATGCCCCGGACGTTGACGCGCATCGCCAGGACCGCCGCCACGTGCGCGGTCGCCTCCTCGACGGTGGCGCAGAGCAGCACGGCGTTCGAGCCGGAGTCGTCCGCGGGCTTGACCACGCACGGCAGTCCGACCTCGCGCACCGCGGCAGCGGCCCGCGCCGGGTCCGTCACCGCGACGAAGCGGGGTTGTCGGATCCCGCTGTCCCGCAGCGCCTCCCGCAGCAGGGCCTTGTTCCGACAGGCGGCCACGGCTGCCGGCGGGTTGCCCGGCAGTCCCAGCCAGTCGGCCAGCTCGGCGGCGAGCACGGTGTAGAAGTCGCTGGTCGTCGTCACCCCGGCGAGCTGTTCACGACGGAACCTGCCCTGGATGAGCGAGCGCAGGGCCGGCAGCTCGTGCGTCTCGCAGACGAGGACCTCGCAGTCGGTGTCGGCGAGCCCCGGGTAGCGGTCGGGACGGTCGGTGAGCAGCACCGGACGCAGCCCCATCCGTCGTGCGACGCTCAGGGCGAGCACGCCGGTCCCGCTCGTGTTCGCCTCCAGGAACAACAGGTACCGCTCGCCGTCCGTACGCGGGACGTCGTCCGTCCGCGACCAGCTCACGGCGACCTCGCCGGGGCTGATCGGACGCGGCCGGTCCGCCGCGTCCATCTCGTCCAGGCGGTCGGCGGCCCATCCGTCGTCGTAGACGGTCTGCGCGTACCGGTCGCCGCGATCGGGGAAGATGCCGACGATCCGGGTCCCCGGCTCCGCCCGGCGAGCCACGTCCTTCAACACCTGGTAGACCGAGCCCGACGTGTTGCCGCCGAAGATCTGCTGCTCGCGGGCCAGGTCACGGGTGGCGCCGAACGCCTCCCGGTCGTTGAGCCAGTGCACCTCGTCGATCTGGCGACGGTCCAGGTTGGCGGGCTCGAGGCTGTTGCCGAGGCCGCCCTGCAACCTGTTGGGCACGTCCGGCTGACCGAACAGCACGCTGCCCACGCAGTCCACCCCCACCACTCGCAGCTCGGGCAGCGCGCGTCGCAGCGCCCGGGCCGAGCCGCACAGCGAACCACCGGTGCCGACCGCCCCGACCAGGACGTCGAAGGAGGTGAGGTCCCCCAGCAGCTCCCCGGCCAGGGACCGGTACGCACCCGGGTTGTCCGGATTCCGGTACTGCTCGGGAAAGAACGCACCCGGCAGGGCTTCGAGGAGCTCGTGCAGCCGTTCGAGGCGGGCACCCTGCCAGCCCTGGCTGGACATCTGGTCGACGACGTGCACCTGGCAGCCCAGGGCGCGCAGCTTGGCGAGGGTCACGGGGTCGATCCGGGGGTCGGTGACGACGTGCACCGGATGGCCCAGGGCGGTGCCGACGAGGGCGACTCCCAGCGCCATCGTGCCGGAGGAACTCTCGACGATCGGCGCGCCCGGTCGGAGCACGCCCAGCCGTCTGGCCTCGAGGATCACGTGGCGGGCGACCCGGTCCTTCATCGCGAAGAGGTTCTGGAGTTCGAGTTTGGCGTACACCTCGACGCGCGGATCGACGTCCATCGTCAGTCTGATCAACGGCGTGTGCCCGATGGCGTCGACGACGTTCTGGAAGATCACGCGCCGGCCCCCGATCGTCCGTGGGTGCCGACGTCGCTCGCGCCCACCCGGGCTGCTCCGCTAAAGATCGTCATTCTTCCCCGATTCGACGCTCATCGACGCCCGAGCAGTGCCCGAGCGGAACCTCGCCGTTCACGACGGTCGTCCCACTGCTGCCGGAGGAGCCGGAACTCGTCCGCCTGGCTGGCGAGCAGGTCGGCCAACTCCTGCGGGTTGACCGAGCCCGTCGACCGCTTTCCACGAATTGCCTTCTCGATGTCGAAGGCGTCGGCGAGCACGCGTGCGGCGTCGGAGACCTGGTATCCGTGCCGGCCGGCGACCTCGACCAACAGCCCGGGGTCTCCGGGATGGGGCGGGATGTCGGAGGAGATGGCGGCGGCGATGTACTGCCCGACGACGATCTGGGCGTCGCGCCAGGGGATCCCGTCGTTGAGGGTCAGGTCGTTCGCCAGTGCGAACGCGCCCAGATACTCCCGCCGGCAGGCTTCCCGCATCCGGTCGGACCGGAAACGCAGGTTGTCGACGACGGTCGAGAAGAGCCGCAGGGCCGTCCGCGTGGTGGAGACGGACACATGGAGGTTCGCGGTCGCCTCCTTGGACACCTCCACCATGTTGGAATAGGGCGTCGAGCGTTGGGCGAGGACGATGTCCACACCGAAGGCGCCGAGATGCGCCAGCTTTCCGCGGATCCGCTCCAGGATCGGGAAGTTCTTCTTCTGCGGCATCGCCGCCGAGATGCCGGAGAGCTCGTCAGGCAGGTCGATGAAGGCGTACTCGTTGCTGCCCCAGGTCATGAGATCGGTGACGAAGCGGCTCAGTTCGGCACCCAGAATGGAGAATTCCGCCATCATCTCCAAGGCCAGCGACCGGGACGCCACGGCGGTCAGGGCGTGCGGAACCGGTCCCGCGAAGCCGAGCAGGTGCGCCATGCGGTGACGGTCCCAGGGCAACTGCTGGCCGGCCATCGAGCCCGCGCCGAGCGGTGAGAGGTCGTTGCCGTCGTAGGTGGCGAGCCAGCGGCGCAGGTTGTGCAGGATCTGCTGGGAGAGGGCGGCCAGGTAGAAGCCGGGAGTGATCACCTGGGCCGCCTGGAGGTGGGTGTATCCCGGCATCAGCAGGTCGGTCGTGCCGTTGGCGAGTCGATGGACAGCCTCACCGAGGCCCAACAGGTCCTCCGCCGCCCCACCCAACCACTCGCGTGCCGCGAGAGCGTGTGCGGTCGCCTGAGAGTCGTTACGACTGCGGTCGACGTGCCAGGCCGGGACCGGCTCGGTCAACTGCCCATGCACCCACTGCTCGATGGCCATCGACGTGTCGGACATGTTGGTGGCGGGGTCGGCGCTGAGCGTGGATTCGTCGATCCTGCCAAGTCTGTCCGCGATGTCGCGCCGTTGCTCGCCGGTGATGACCCCCATCCGCTCGTACTCGAGCAGGAGAACCACTTCCACAGCGAGATAGTGAGGAAGCAGATGGGTCATGTCGAACTCGAACTGGGGTCGGAGGATTTCGTCGTGCACCTGACGGGACGGACCGCTGGACAACCGTCCTGACATCAGGGCGGAGCCCTCGGGAACGAGTTGCAACTGAAGACCCCCGTTACGGAGTTGCACGGCCGGACTGCAACCCGAATCCGCACCCTGGGGGCGCGTGACATCGCCTGCGGATCGGACCGCCTCGATGAAGGACAGTCACCTGAGGTGGGTGCGAAGATTCACAAGGAAGGCGCGATCGGCGGCGCTGGACGAATTCGACGCTTGCCGTCAGCAGACATGGAACCAACTCCCCCGTGGAGCGACTACGACATCGTGCAGGCAACGGAGCGTGAATCGGCAGTTCGCGCCAATACGCGGTCTTCGATGGGGCGAGATTAGCCGCGTGCCTCATGCCTCGCAAGGGACTGCATTTCGCGCGCTATGTCTGGTACAGGTCGCATTTGTTCTTCCCAGCACCCGGCTCCGAAGCACCCGCCCGGACACCCTGACGATGGTGGGAGCTTTTCCCTCGTCCGGGGCCACCCACGGCCATCGATACTGCTGGCAGGCTCACGGCCAGGACGAACGAGTGCCATTGGCGCGTGGAAGCTCGTAGCGTGTCAGGGAATGTGGTCGACCTCGCCCCCTCGTCAGCCGACGCGGGACAGCTCCTGCCTGCACGTGTCCCCTTCAAGCGGAACTCCAGGCTCCGTCGATGACGCTGACTGCAAGCAGCCCCGCGACTACCGAGCGTGCGGGCGGTCGCGCATTCCGACCTCCCGGACGGCGAGGACTTCCCCGCCACTGCCCCTGCCGGCGTCGCGGCTCATCGCGACCTGGGGCTGGCGCAATCCGGTCAGAGGGTGACACATGCGTAGCTGGTGGTGCTGGCGTTCATCCTGCTGTTCGTCACGGGTGTCCGGCGTCGCGGAGCGGGCCCATCCCACCCGCCGCCGCGACCAGGTCGCCGGCTGACCGCCACGTGGAGTCAGCCCATCCCAGCACCGTTCCCGGCCAGATCAGGGTCCATGATCATGACAAGGCCGATCACGGCGAGTGCGGCGGCTTGGCCTTCTGCGGGTAGATCGTCTCGTGACGGGCCAGCATGGCAACGAACTCGCTGATCTTCCGCTCGCGGGTCTGCGCCCGTTTGACCGCATTGACGCGGTGGATGAGAGCGAACCGGTTGGTCTTGGTGAGTACGTCGAACATGGCCTGGGCGGCAGGGTTGGCAGCGATGGCGGCGAGGAGGTCCTCCGGCACCTCGGCTTCCGACGGCGGGGCGTAGGCGGCCGCCCACCGCCCGTCCGCCTTCGCGGCTTCCACCGCGGCCCGGCCGGAGGGCAGCATCCGCCCCTGCTCCTCCAGCCGCGCCACGTGGGCGACGTTGCGTTGCGACCAGGAGCTGCGGGGCCTGCGCGAGGTGAACCGGATCCAGGAGGTCTCCTGATCCCGCTTACGGGCCTGCCCGTCGATCCAGCCGAAACACAGGGCCTCGTCGACCGCCTGCTGCCAGGTCAGCGTCGTGACCGTGCCGCCCTTCCTGGTCAGGGCGAGCCATACACCGGGCGACGTGGCATGGTTGGCCGACAACCACGCGCGCAGCGACTCGGCGTCCACGACGATCAACTCATCCAGTTCGGCGCTCACCATGACGGCAGGCTATCGCTGCACTGTGACTGCGGCCTCAGCCTGTGGGACGGCCCTGCTCGTCGGGCTGAAGGCGCGTATGCCGCCGGCGGCAGCCGCGTACGAGGACACGTCGTGGATTCGCTCGGCGGCAGATCAGTGCCCGCCGGAGTCATCGGCGAGGGATCCTGGTCGGTCGTCGAGGTCGCGGTGCCAGATCCGTTGCCAGTGGTCCTCCGCCGGGGAGTCACGCCAGCGCGCGGCGGGGCCGTCCGGGTGGACGCCACAGGTCGGGCATGCGCGGCCCGGGCGGCGCCGCTCGTTGCCGCATGCGAGGCAGTGTGTGTCGGAGCTGACTCCGGCAGCGTAGCGATCGAGGACCGCCTGGACGACCGTGGCGAGAGGTGCCGTCGGGTGGTGCTGAGGGTCAGGGCAGTAGGCGATCCGGTGCCAGCCCCACGAGTTCCAGGGTGGCGGCGTCCGTGGTGTCCGCCTGCCAGCCGCTTTCTCTCGACGCCGCTGGACGGCGTACTCCTGCGCACGTGGCAGGACCACGTCGCGAGCCCGCTGCAGTTCTTCGGCGGCACGCACGAGTGCGCCGAGGTCATCGGTGAGCCTGCGTGGGATACGTGCGGAGACGATCAGGTGGTGCCAGGTGGCGCGGAATCCGTATGGGGCACAGTGCAGCGTGCACTCGCGCAACGCGTAGAGCCGACGCTGTGGCGAAAGGGTGCTGTCGTGGACGCGGCACGCCTGCGCAGGAAAGCTGGTCACGGAGCCAATGGTGGCCCTGCCCGGCGAGCCACACGAGCACGTTTCGGCGTCCGGACGGACCACGACGCAGGACCAGGCAACACCCGTCGCCGGGTACTCGCATCACGACGCCATCTCTGCGGCAGATCCGCGCACCTCGACCTCGATGCACCGGTTCTGCGAGCCTGCGATCAGCTCTGCGCACACCTGTCCTCATGCTGCCGGAGAGCCTGCGAAGAAGAGCTGATGTGAGTGGTCAGGAATCGAGAAGTGATGTCGAACGCACCGCCGTTAGCGTGGACGGCACACGAGCCACACGGCGACGAGGAGAAACGACCATGACGAAGAAGGACGCTGCCGCAGGAGGGTTTTCCACGCAGGAGCGGGCCGCGATGAAGGAGCGTGCGGCGGAGTTGAGAGCTGGGGCCAGACGCACGAAGGGCGCGGAAAAGGCCGCCGCCGAAGAAGCGGAGCTGCTCGCGAAGATCGCGCGGATGCCCGACGGAGACCGGGAGATGGCGGAGCGTGTGCACGCGATCGTCACGACCGTCGCGCCGGATCTCGCCCCCAAGCTGTACTACGGCCAGCCCGGGTATGCCAGGGACGGGAAGGTCGTGGTCTTCTTCCGCAGCGGGCAGATGGACAAGGAGCGTTACTCGACGTTCGGCGTGAGCACGCAGGCGGCCCTCGACGAGGAGGGCGGGTTCTGGCCGACCTCGTACGCGCTCACCGAACCGACGGAGCAGGCGTGGGAGCAGCTCGGCGACATCGTACGGCGCGCAGCGGGAACGCAGCAGTCGTGAGCGGTCCGGCCCACGGTCGGACGATCTGACGTCCGGCGAGCCGCGCCCACGCTGCGCGGCATCGAGCAACGCTCTCCGGGCCATCGCGTCGAGGTCGATCTTCGTCCCGGTCTCGGCGTGCAGGAGGTCGGTCGACGATCTGCGGCCTGTCGGGGGCGCGCGATACCGTGCCGCCTCGTGAACGCCTTGCTACGACGGTTCGTGGAACTCATCGAAGCCGACCTGGCAGCCGCCGGCTTCATCCGCCGTGGGCCGGTCTTCCGGTACTTCGACCCCGAGGGCAACGGCATCGCCCTCGGCATCCAGCGCACCACCGCGCTGAGGGGAGAGATCGAGTTCTTCATCAACGTCGGGGTGCTGCTCGCCCCGCACCTGCGGTACTACTTCGGCGAGAACGATCCGCGCCGTGACGCCATGCCGCACCACAGCGTCTGGGACCACCGCCTGGTGGCGACCGACGACACCGCGGAGTTGCCCGACCACACGTTCTCGCTGTTGACGGAAGCCGACGTGGAACGCGCCGCCACCATCGTGCGGACCTGGCTGGCGGGGAACCTGCCCCGCATGAAGAGCTGGCTGGGCGACTTCGACGCGATGCTCGCCGCCATCGAGGAGGACCGCGAACGATCCGCCCGGGCCCGCGCCGAGCAGCTCGCCTGCGGGCGGTGGAAGGCCGGCCGCTGGTCGGACGGAAGTTGGAGTGACCGCGTCATCCGCGCCTACGCGCACGCTCAGCGCGGCGACGTGGACGCGGTCACGGCCGAGACCGCGGGCTGGCGCGACCAAGGCCCCGACTCGCTGGCCGCCGACGCCCTGGCACTCGCCAGCCAGCGCCTCACCGAACGGCAGGGATGATCGTGGGCTACTCCGGTCTTGTCATCATCGCCCGCACCGGCGACACGCGGCTCGACGAACTGGCGTGCGTCGACGACCTGTTCGTGGCCGTGACCGACAACGTCCGCGCCGGCGGCTGGCGGATCGGGTTACTCGGCCCGGTTGACGACGCCTCGCCCGACGACCTGGTCAACGACCTCGCGCGGGAAACGACGGCACCGGCCATCGCGCTGTCGGTCTTCGACAGCGACTGCGCCTTTGCCACGGCAGCCGACCCGTCCGGCGAGGCCGTCGAGTTCTACCTCAACGAGGAGGTCGTCCGGGCCCTCGTCGACGACGACAGGTTCGAGCCGCTCAACAGCCAGGCCGCCGCCGGACTGCTGCGCTGGGCCGGGAAGGCGGGCCTCGTCGCCAGCCCTGATCGACTCGCGAGCGCACTCGAGGAGCGCCCGGGTCCGTTCGGGGACGGAATCGTCGAACTCACCGAGGCCCTCGGCATCGCGGGGCCTCCCGGCTAGAGGTCGCGGGCCGTGCGGATCGCGGCAGATGCGCACGGCGTACGGGGCGCGGCAAGAGTCGCGTTCGCACCCGTCCGTACCGTCCGGGTCGACGACGAGATCGCCGACGCTGAACGGACCTGGGTGGCGACGCACGACAACGCTGCCGTCTTCCTGCGCCGCGTGGCTCCCGGGCCGCCGTGACGCGTCAGGCCAGATCAGCCGATGCCGTCGACCGCGGCCCTGAGTGCGTTGAT